>JAYVWK010000109.1:0-5487 GCA_043786185.1 Burkholderiales bacterium | reverse complement strand
GCGCAAGCGGCCTGATCAATCCAGCCGCGCCCCGGTGCGCTTGATGATCGGCGCCCACTTTTGCGCTTCGTCCGCCATCAGCTTGGCAAACGCTTCGGGGGTGCCGCCGGCCGGATCGAGCCCGCCGGCCTGCAGGCGCTGGCGAATCGCCGGGTCGGCGAAGGCTTTGTTGATTTCGCCGTTCAGGCGCAGCACGATGTCGCGCGGCGTGCCGGCGGCCACCAGAATGCCGTTCCACGCGCTGGCCTCGAAGGTCGCCAATTCCTTGACACCCGATTCGGCCACCGTTGGCACATCGGGCAACAGCGCATAACGGGTCTTGCCGGTCACGGCCAATGCTTTCATGCGCCCGGCTTTCACCTGCGGCATGATCACGGTGGGCACAGTGAACAAGGCTTGGGTATCGCCGCTGGCTACCGACAACACCGCCGGCGGCGCACCATTGAAAGGGATGTGCACCGCGAAGCTGGAAGTGAGCAGCTTCAAATACTCCATGGTCAGGTGCGACGAGCTGCCGTTGCCGACCGAGGCGTAGCTGAGTTTGCCGGGCCGTGCCTTGATGTAGGCCACCAGTTCGCGCACCGAGTTCACCGGCAGGTCGGCGGACACCGCCAGCAGGTTCGGCTGCACCGTGGTGATGACCACCGGCGCCAGGTCCTTGATCGGGTCGTAAGGGAGCTTCGGATAAAGAAAGGGTGCGAACGCCAGTGGCCCGTTGAACGACATCAGCAGGGTGTAACCATCGGCGGCGGATTTGGCGACCGCGTCGGTCGCCTGGGTGCCGCCGGCGGCCGGACGATTCTCGATGACGATCGCCTGGCCCAAGCTGTCCTTGAGGCGGTCACTCAAGCTGCGCACGATCACGTCGAGCGAACTGCCGGCGGGGGCGGCGACGATGAAGCGTATCTGGCGTGTTGGCCAGCTTTGCGCCTGCG
Organism: Burkholderiales bacterium; assembly: GCA_043786185.1. Classification (GTDB taxonomy): domain Bacteria; phylum Pseudomonadota; class Gammaproteobacteria; order Burkholderiales; family JAEUOS01; genus JAEUOS01. The sequence goes on along the minus strand of JAYVWK010000109.1, from coordinate 4,552 downwards.
CTGCAAGCGAGATGCAGAGCAACAACGGGACAAGTAGGCGGATGATGAGCGGGAAGGGTTTCATTGCGTGTTTCCTTTCGGCAAGTCGATACCAGACAGTGCCTGGTAAGTGCGTATCACCCATGCGTCGTCCTCGGCGTCGAAGCCCATGCCGACGGTTGCCAGGAGTGCCTGGTGCGCGAGACTGCCCAGCGGCAGCGGGAACTTGAGGTCCTGGCCGATATCCAGCGCCAGGCCTACATCCTTGGTGAGGATCGGCGCAGCCGCGGTCACGCTGTGGTCGCCCTCGATCACGCGCTTCATGCGGTCGCCGCCCATGAAGCTTTGGCCGGAACTGCCCATCATCACTTCATAAATCTTGTGCGGGTCCAGCCCGCCCTTGATGCCGAGTGCAAACGCTTCGGCGGCACCCACCAGGTTGATGGCGGCCATCAGGTTGTTGACCAGTTTCATGCGCGAACCATCGCCGGGTTTTTCGCTGATGATGGTGCGTTTGTCGCTCATGGCTTTGAGCGCAGGTTCGCAACGTGCGATGGCAGCGGCCGGGCCGGAGATCATCATGCTCATGGTGCCGGCGGCGGCACGCGCCGGGCCGCCCGAGATCGGCGCGTCTACGAGCGTGATGCTGCGCTCGGCCAGGCGTGTGGCCAAGTCGGTGGCATAGGCCGGGCCCACGGTCGAGCAGAGAATCACGATCGCGCCGGGCTTTAAGGCCTCGGTCAAGCCCGCCGGGCCGAAGCACACCAGGTCGGTCTGAGCGGCATCGACCACCACGGTAATGACGATGTCGGTGCAACTGGCGACTTCGGCCGGAGAAACGCACACCGTGGCCGCGCTGGCGCGCGCCAGGGCATTGCGCGCAGGGTCGATGTCGCGCACGAAAACTTCAAAACCGCCGCGTACCAGGGCCTGGGTGATGGAGAGGCCCATGGCGCCAGGGCCGATCAGGCCAATGCTTTGTCTCATGTGGTTTCTTGTGTAAAGAGGGGAAAACGCACACGGTAGAATAGCGCGTTTGCTTTTGGAAAACGTGAATCAAGTTTACGGAATCCGGATTCGCGAACCAGGAGTCGTATCAATGCGACATCTTGCGAAGGCGACCGTCGCATCCTGCGGACTTGTTCAGTGTTTCTTCTACAGCACCGGTTGTTTCACCTGAATGGATCGCAACCATGACCTCGTTCGCAATGATCGGCTTGGGAAAAATGGGCGCCAACATGGCGCGGCGCTTGGCGCTGGGCGGCGTACGCGCGGCGCTGTTTGACCGCGACGCGCAAACCACGAGTGCGTTGGCAACCGAGCTTGGCGCATTCGCCGCCAGTTCGCTGTCGAACCTAATCGAGCATCTCGAAGCGCCGCGCCTGGTGTGGCTCATGTTGCCGGCGGGCGATGCGACCGAAGCGGCCATCGCGCAGCTGCAGGCGCTGTTGTCCGAGGGGGACGTGATCATCGACGGCGCCAACAGCTTCTACAAGGATTCGGTGCGTCGTGCTGCCACCCTCAAGCGCAACGGGCTCGGCTTTGTCGATTGCGGCGTGTCGGGCGGTGTGCATGGCCTGGCCAATGGCTATTGTCTGATGGCAGGCGGCGCCCAGGATGCGATTGATCGCCTCAAACCTTACTTGCGCCTGTTGGCGCCGGCGGCCGCTACCGGCTGGCTGCATGCCGGCCCGGCCGGTGCCGGCCACTTCACCAAGATGGTCCACAACGGAATTGAATACGCAATGATGCAGGCCATAGCCGAGGGCTTCGCGCTGATGGATGCGAAGAAGGAATTCGCGCTCGATTTGGCCGCGATCGGCGAACTGTGGCGGCATGGCTCGGTGGTGCGCTCGTGGCTACTTGACTTGACCGCCGAGGCCCTCAAGGACCCCGCAGGCATCGAAGCGATCGCACCGCTCGTGCCCGATTCGGGCGAGGGTCGCTGGACGGCGATTGAAGCGGTCGAGCAGGGCGTGCCGGCGCCGGTGATGAGCCTGGCGCTGATGATGCGTTTCGCCACCCAGGGCAAGAACGACTATCCGGCGAAATTGCTGGCCAAGATGCGCCAGGGCTTTGGCGGGCATGCGGTCACGAAAAATGACTGAGTCGGCAGCGCTCAAGAACGATACCCTGCTGCGCGCCCTGCTACGCCAACCCACCGAGTACACCCCGGTATGGTTGATGCGCCAGGCCGGGCGTTACTTGCCAGAGTACAACGCGACGCGCAAGCGCGCCGGTTCATTCCTCGGTTTGGCCAAGAACCCGGACTACGCCACCGAAGTGACGCTGCAACCGCTGGAGCGCTTTCCGCTGGATGCCGCGATCCTGTTTTCCGACATTCTTACTGTGCCCGACGCCATGGGTCTTGGCCTGTATTTCGCGGATGGTGAAGGGCCCAAATTTGAGCGCACCTTACGTGACGAAGCGGCGGTCGCCAAACTCGCCGTGCCGGACATCGGCGCGACTCTCGGTTATGTGACCGACGCGGTCAGCCAGATTCGCCGCGCGCTCGGCGGGCGCGTGCCGCTGATCGGCTTTTCCGGCAGTCCCTGGACCCTGGCCTGCTACATGGTTGAAGGCGGCGGCAGCGCGGATCACCGCACCGTCAAGACCATGGCTTACCAGCGGCCCGACCTGATGCATCGCATTCTCGAGATCAATGCCGCTGCCGTGACCGCTTATCTAAACGCGCAAATCGAGGCTGGCGCACAGGCGGTGATGCTGTTCGATACCTGGGGCGGTTCACTTTCGGCGGCCGCCTACAAGACTTTTTCGCTGACCTATATGACGCGCGTGATTGCCGGCCTCATACGGGAACGCGAGGGCCGGCGCGTGCCGGTGGTGATGTTCACCAAGGGTGGCGGTCTGTGGCTGGAAGACATGGCGGCAAGCGGTTGCGACGCACTGGGGCTGGACTGGACCATCGAACTCTCGGTGGCGCGCGCACGGGTCGGCCATCAGGTGGCCTTGCAGGGCAACTTCGACCCAACCGCGCTGTTTGCCGCGCCGGCGGCGATTCGGTCTGAGGTGGGGCGCATTCTGGCTTCATACGGTCACGGGTCGGGGCACGTTTTCAACCTGGGTCACGGTATTTCGCAATTCACTCCGCCCGAGCACGCGGCAGCTCTGGTCGCCGCGGTGCATGAGTTGAGCCCGCAATACCACGCAGGCCATTGAATTCATGCTGCCGGCATTATTTGGCAAGCCCGGTGTGCCGGTGATTGGCTTGGCACAAGGGTTTGCGCGGCGGGCACCCGGAAAGTGGCTACCATAGCCGCTTTGCGTCCTGTCAACGCGCACAGCGGCTTCGGGAGTGAGGTTCGGGAGGTCTGAAATCAGGCAATAAATCGCTTGACTTATGCACATTTTTTGCGGTCGGCTTTGTGCCGAGCGCAGCCACAATTCAAAAACTGCGGGATGTCTGTAAGTCGTTGAAAACAAAAGGGTCCTGCAACGCTAGAAATATGTGCGATCCAGGAAAAATCCTTTTGCCGCCGAGGGTTGCGTATCCTTGACGCAGGGTTGTCAACAAACTTATCCACAGGTTTTGTGAACACCTTCAAAGCCCTAGATCACGCATGGCCTTAGCAATAGTTTTTAACCTTTTACCTTAACAATCGCCTGATTTACACGCCTGTTCGCGGCCTGAAATCAGTCAAAAACGCTGCCTAAAGCGCCCCGCTCCGATGTCCTTTGTACGTGTTGCGCTCGAAGTACCGATCGCGGCGTTGTTTGACTATTCGGTCGATGGCGCACAGGGCTTGTTGGGATGCCGGGTGGCGGTCCCTTTCGGGCCCCGAACCTTGGTCGGGGTTGTAGTGGAAGCCGAAGTCGTGCCGGCGGTCGATCTAGCCCGCATCAAACCGGCGCGTGTGCTTGAGGATGTGCCCGCACTGCCGGTGGCGTGGATTGACCTGCTCAGGTTTTGTGCCGGCTACTATCAACACCCGCTGGGTAACGCGATTGGCGCAGCCTTGCCGGCACGCCTGAAGGCTGACAAGCCCCTCGACCCCGCGTTGTGGCAGCGCTTTGCCTGGCGCGGGTTGTTGCCCGCGTTTGCCAAACGCGAACATGCCCGCGCGGCGATAGCAAGCAGGCTCGCTGCCGGGCCTTGTTTTGGCTACGAATTGACAAGCGTTTCCCCCAAGGCGCTTGCTTACATTCACGCATGGCAGGCGGCCGGCTTAGTGCAAGGGGCCGAATCAGCGCCGCTGCAGGTTGGCGCTTCGCCCGCGGTCAATCCGGAACAGTCAGGTGCTTTCACGGCGATCGCAGCGGCGCTTGATCCGCCACGCTTTCAGGCCAGCCTGCTGCACGGAGTGACCGGCAGCGGCAAGACCGAGGTCTATTTGCAGTTGGCTGCTCGCGCGCTTAGCCTGGGCGGCCAGACCTTGGTTCTGGTGCCCGAGATCAACCTCACTCCACGCCTCTTGGAGCATTTCAGGCAGCGCTTCCCTGCGAGTGTCATCGTGACCATGCACAGCGCGTTAAGTGAAAGCGAGCGCTCGCACCACTGGCTGCTCGCGCATACCGGCGTGGCCGATATCGTGCTCGGTACCCGCCTCGCGGT
>JAYVWK010000108.1:0-5270 GCA_043786185.1 Burkholderiales bacterium | reverse complement strand
CCTGATCGGCGCGGTGGTGGCGGAATTCGCCGCCGGCTCGGCCGGCAAGGAAACCGGCCTGGCGTCGCGCATTCTGGAATCAAGCTTCCGCACCGAGATTCCGAAGATGTTCGCCGCGCTGGTGCTGGTGTCGCTGACCGGCATCGCGATTTATTTCCTGTTCAACTGGGTGGCGCGCCTGGCCCTGGGCAAGTGGCATGAATCCGAGATGAAGGGCGATCGTTGATGCTGGCGATCCGCAATGCGCGACTCATCGACGCCGCAAATGCTGGTCTTGCCGACGTGCTGGTCAGCGGCGGTCGTGTTTCGCAGATCGGTGCTGCCGGTTCGATTGCATGGCCCGCGGGTTGCGTGCCGCATGACGCGCACGGCGGCCTACTGTTGCCATGCTTCGCCGACATCCATACCCATATCGACAAGAGCTACGTGATCGGCGAAACCGGCGCGGTCGATGGCGACCTGTTCGCCGCCATCGAGCGCATGGCGGTGCACCGCGCCGGCTGGACCGCCCTGCAGGTGGCCGCGCGCATGCAACGCGCCCTGAGTGAAGCCTGGCGCTACGGCACCTGCGCCTTGCGCACCCATCTCGACTGGTTCGACGTGGCCGAGCCCTTGTCTCTGGCGGTATTCGAGGATGCGCGGCGGCACTGGGCCGGCCGGGTTGAATTGCAGGCAGTTGCGCTGGCGCCGATCGACATGCTGGCACGCGACGGTGTTGCGGCCGGCATCGCGCGCCGCCTGGCCGCGGCCGGCGCGATCATGGGGGCGTTCGTCTACCGTCAGCCGGAGATGCAATCCGGCCTGGAACAGGTGTTTCGCGCGGCCGCCGAAGCCGGCATCGCGCTCGACTTTCACGTCGATGAAGGTCTGGATGCCGACGCCTGCGGCCTGGATGCGATTGCCGCGTTGACGCTCGCCTACGGCATGCGCGGGCGGGTGGTATGCGGGCACGCCTGCTCGCTGTCGGTGCAGCCGCGCGATCAGGCGCTGCGCACACTCGATGCCTGCGCCGCGGCTGGCATCACGCTGGTTGCCCTGCCAACTACCAACGCGTATTTGCAAGGAAGCTGGCGCGGCACGCCGATCGAGCGCGGCATCACCCTGGTCAACGAGGCGCGCGCCGCCGGTGTGCGGGTCTGCTTCGCCACCGACAATGTGGCCGATACCTTCTACCCTTACGGCGGCTATGACCTGCTCGATACCTTCGAGAAAGCGGTAATGCTGGCGCACCTGAAAGCGCCGCAAGGCTGGCTGGATGCGGTGAGCACCGCGCCCGCGGCTGCCATGGGGCTGGAGCGGGGCGATCCATACGCCGTGGGGGCGCCTGCCGACTGGTTGCTGTTCGCGGCGCGCGACATGGCCGGGTTGTTGAGCCCGGACGGCCGAGCGCCGGCCGGGCGTACCCTGATCCGTCAAGGAGAGTTGGTTGATATCAACGCGTGAAACAGACTGGCCGGCACTGATCGCCGCGCTTCAAGGTATCGAGATGAGCACTGACGCGCAGCGCCTGGCGGCGGCTTCGCGCGACTACTTCTGGTACAGCCCGATTCTGGGTGAGTTGCTGGACGGCAAGCGTGGAGACCTGTTGGTGCGTCCGCGCGACGAGAGTGAGGTCATGCGCGTCGCGGCCGCCTGCGCCAAACTGCGCGTGCCGCTTACCGTGCGTGGTGGCGGCACCGGCAACTATGGCCAGTGCGTGCCGCTGGAAGGCGGCGTCATTCTCGACATTACCGGGCTTGATCGCGTGCTGTCCATCAAGCCCGGCCATGTGCTGTGCGAGGCCGGCATCATGATCATGGAGCTCGAGCGCGCGGTGCGTGCAAGCGGCCAGGAAACGCTGATGTATCCCTCGACGCGCGACATCGCCACCATCGGCGGTTTCATCGCCGGCGGCTACGCCGGTGTCGGCTCGATTCGCAACGGCATTCTCAAGGATGCCGGCAACGTCAGCCTGATTCGCGTCATCACCATGGAAGAAACGCCGCGGGTGATCGAGCTTGAAGGTGCGGAGATTCAAAAGGTGCACCATGCCTTCGGCACCAACGGCATCATCACGCGCCTGGAACTGGCCTTGAAACCCGCGGTTGACTGGCTGCATCACATCATGCTGTTTCCCGACTACGCGAGCGCGCTTGCGTTCGGCATGGCCGCCAGCAGCGAGATCGACGTGTTTCTGCTGACCGCCGTCGAGCGCCGCTTCGCGCGTTTCTATGGGGTATTGGGCGAGCGTTTTCCGCCTGACCGCGATGCCATGTTCGCCATGGTCAACCCTGCGCAAATCGCAGACTATCGCGGGCTGGCGGCACGCTTCGGCGGCGTCGAGACGCTCTGCATGAACGAAGAGGCGGTGCGCACCGCGCAACTGCCACCGGCCTTCGAGTGCGCCTACAACCACACCACGTTGATGGCGCTCAAGCACGATCGTACCTTCACCTATCTGCAGATCGCCCATGCGTCACCGTTCGATCCGGCGCTAGTGGTACGCCAGATGGAGCGCTACGGCGAGGAGATTTACTTTCACCATGAATTCGCGCGTCAGTTCAGTACGCACGCCGTATTCGGCCTGCCGCTGGTGGCCTATTTCGATCGCCAGCGACTCTATGAAATCATGAGCGAATTCGAGGCTGACGGCTGTCTGGTGTTCGATCCGCATGTGTACACTATCGAGGATGGCGGCATGAAGCGGATCGATCAGTCGCAGATCGAATTCAAGCGCATCGCCGACCCGCATGGTTTGATGAACCCCGGAAAAACCCGCGGCTGGACGCCGGACATGGCGCAGCCCTGAGTGCGCTTTTTTTCGATTCAACTTTTGGGAGATGGGAATGAAACGTTTGCTTTTGGTCGCCGCGGCATTGATCGCCTGCCAGTCCGTGTGGGCGCAGGAAAAGGTGGTGTTCTCGAGCAACTGGAAAGCCCAGGCCGGGCATGGTGGCTTCTATCAGGCCTTAGCCGACGGCACCTATAAACGCCTGGGCCTGGATGTCGAGATCGTGCAGGGCGGGCCGCAGGTCAACAACCGGCCGCTGCTGGCGGCCGGCCGCATCGATTTCCTGATGGCCGGCAACCTGCTGCTGTCATTCGACAATGTGAAAAATGGCGTGCCGACAGTGGTGGTGGGGGCGATCTTCCAGAAGGATCCGCAAGTGCTGATATCGCATCCCGGGCAGGGCATGGACCGCTGGGACGATCTGAAAAAGGCGCAGACAGTTTTCATTTCGAAGGACGGGCAGTTCAGCTTCTGGCAATGGCTCAAGGCCGACCATGGCTTCCGTGACGAGCAGTTGAAGCCCTATGGATTCAATGCCGGTCCGTTCCTGGCCGACAAGAAATCGGTGCAGCAGGGCTACGGCATCTCCGAGCCGATTTCGATTCGCAAGCAGGCCGGTTTCGATCCGGTGGTGCACCTGCTGGCCGACCAGGGGTTTTCGACCTACTCGACCACGCTGGAGACGCGCTGGGATCTGGTGCGCAACAAACCCGAGACGGTGCGCAAGTTCATGGAAGGCTCGATCATCGGCTGGTACAACTACCTGTACGGCAATCGCAAGCCGGCCGACGAGTTGATCAAGAAGGCCAACCCGGAAGCCAACGATGAATTGATCGAGGCCTCGATCGCGCTGATCAAGAAGCTGGGCATCGTCGATACCGGCGATGCGTTGACCATAGGCATCGGTGCGATGTCCGAGGCGCGCATCAAGGATTTCTACGACAAGATGGTCAAGGCGGGCTTGTACAAGGCGGGCGATGTCGATCTGTCGAAAGTGGCGACCACCCAGTTCGTCAACAAGAAGGTCGGCATGGACGTCAAGCAAAAGCTGGGCGTCAAGTAGACGCCGACGCCGATGACGCGCTGCCGTCGGTGCGGCTGATGCAGTGCCGCCCCGGTTGTGGCGCCTGTTGCATCGCGCCCTCGATCACCAGCCCGATTCCGGGCATGCCTGCGGGCAAGCCGGCAGGGGTGAGCTGCGTTCAGTTGACGGACGACTATCGCTGCGCCATCTTCGGCTCGCCACTGCGGCCTGCTTGCTGCGGCGGCTTGCGGCCGGCAATCGAGATGTGCGGCGCGGATCGTGAGCAGGCGATGATCTGGCTTACGCGACTCGACTTCGAAACCCGGTAGTTCATGGCGACCGCGACCTGACTGTTGGTGCCGCGGCAGATAGAGCGCGCCTGAACGCCGCGCGATGCGGCGTTGGTTGAAAACTCAGCGCTTGGCCGCGGTCGAGAAATTCGGGCCAAAGCCGTGCGCGTTGGGATTGTCTTTTACGTAGCGCTCTTCGCGCGTCTCTGCGATCAGTTCGGCATCGACCATGGCGGATGCGGCAGCGGCTTCCGCGGTCATGTGGTGACGCGTTTCGACCCGTTCGCCGCTGGCGGGGTCGGTGTGACGGTAGCGATGTTTGACTATCAGTTTCATGTGGGATGTCCCGCTGAAATGTGGGGATATGCAAGCTTACCGCAATCCGGCCGATTGACAGGCTGCGAAGAGTGCGGCTTCGGCCGCTCTGTGCGGAGCATGCTGGATGCTTGCGCATCCTTCAGGCGCGCCGCACTCAATCGATCAGAAAATTGCCGGCGGTGAAGTGCACGGGCGGCGCGGCAGGGTCGAAGCTGACGCCCGCCGGGTCGCGCCCAAGCGCCAGCGCATCGAGTTGCTTCTTGAGCAGGCGACGCAACTTGGCGATGCCGATGTCGCTCAACGCGAGATGTTCTTCCGAATGCAGTGCGATCGCACCCTGACTCACCTGCGCCTCGTAGTCGCCGGGAAAGCGCTGATGTTCCTCTTCGCTCAGTTCCTCCCAAAGCTTGCCGTTAAATCGCGAGCGCATCCTGACCAGCTCGCCATTCTCGCGCACGCGGCCCACTACATAGATGCGAAAGCTGTGATCGTCGATCGGCAACACCCAGCCGAGTGACTCGACCCGGCCATAGCGTCCGATGCGCGGGCTGGGAATCACGCGCAGCGTCGGCAGGCCGGCTTCGCTGATGCGGCGCAGGGTCTTGCCGTCGGCAAGCTTGCGAATCGAGATGGTGCGCACGCTGTGTTCGGCGGCCTCCCAGGTGACCTCAGGCATCACCGCGATCTGTTCGACGAACTGGGTGCCGCTGAAGCTCGAATGCAGCACCACCACATGAAACGGATCGACCAGGTTGTCGTAGTGTTGCAACCAGTTGCACGGGATGATGCGCGGGCCGCCACCGCCGATGCTGCTGTCGTCGGCTTCGATAAACTCGCCGGCGTCGAGCGTTTCGAGACATTCGTAGCG
>JAYVWK010000107.1:0-17762 GCA_043786185.1 Burkholderiales bacterium | reverse complement strand
TTTCCCGAGGTGTTGAAGCACCTCGAAGACCAACAGCCCTGAAAAGTAGATAAATCGGAGACAGCATGCAATTCACCCAGGAACACGAGGAGATCAAGCGCACCCTGAAGCGCTTCATCGACAACGAGATCAACCCGCATGTGGACGAATGGGAAGAAAAGGAAATCTTTCCGGCGCATGAAGTGTTCAAGAAGCTCGGTGATATCGGCATGCTTGGGCTCACCAAGCCGGTCGAGTACGGCGGCGCCGGGCTCGACTATTCCTACGCCGTGGCGATGACCGAGACCCTGGGCCATGTCGATTGCGGCGGCGTGCCGATGGCCATCGGCGTGCAGACCGACATGGCAACGCCGGCGCTGGCGCGCTTCGGTTCACACGAACTCAAAGAGCAGTTTCTCAAGCCTTCGATCGCCGGCGACTTCGTCGCCTGCATCGGCGTCTCCGAGCCCGGTGCGGGTTCGGATGTGGCCTCGATCAAGACCACCGCGAAAAAGGACGGCGACGACTACCTGATCAACGGCGGCAAGATGTGGATCACCAACTCGCTGCAGGCCGACTGGATGTGCCTCTTGGCCAATACCGGCGACGGCGCACCACACAAGAACAAGACCCTGATATGCGTGCCGATGAAAACCCCCGGCATCACCATCGCCAAGAAAATTCGCAAGATCGGCATGATGTCCTCCGACACCGGCTTGATCCACTTTGACGAGGTGCGGGTGCCGCAGCGCTTTCGCATCGGTGAGGAGGGCATGGGCTTCACCTACCAGATGCAGCAATTCCAGGAGGAGCGCCTGTGGGCGGCGGCGCGTACCGTCGGCGGCATGTCGCGCATTCTCAAGGAAACCATCGACTACATCCGCGAACGCAAGATGTTCGGCCAGACCGTGCTCGACTTCCAGGTGGTGCAGTACAAGCTGGCCGAGATCAAGACCGACATTGAAGCCCTGCGCGCATTGACCTATCGCGCCACCGAACTGTATGTGAAGGGCGAGGACGTCACCGAACTGGCGTCGATGGCCAAGCTCTTGTCCGGCCGGCTGTCGCGCAGCGCGCCCGACGGCCTCTTGCAGTTCTGGGGCGGCATGGGCTATACCTGGGACAATCACATTTCGCGCGCCTTCCGCGATGGCCGGCTGGGTTCGATCGGTGGCGGGGCAGACGAGGTAATGCTCTCCATCATCTGCAAGCTGATGGGGATCGCAAGCGCCCGCAAATGAACGAACGGGCGAGCGGCGCGCGACCGGGGAATGAGGACCTGACAACATGACAATGTCGGGAGTGCCGGCCTACCGCGTGCGGCGCCTTGCCAACAACCCGATCATCCGGCCGCACATGGACGATCGCATGGGCGCGAATGTGCGCTTTTTCGTAGCGGGAGGTCCAATGTCGAAGCGCATCCAATCCGTGTTGGTCGTAGCGGCAATCTCCGCGGCCGCGCTGCTGCACGGTCCTGCCTTGGGCCAGCCCTACCCAACGCGGCCGGTCCGGCTGCTGGTGCCATTCGCACCTGGCGGCGGCACCGACGTGATCGCGCGCACAGTGGCCCAACATCTTTCCAAAGCGCTTGGAGGCAATGTGGTGGTTGAAAACCGCGCCGGTGCCGGCGGCACCATCGGCTCCGATCTGGTCGCCAAGGCGGCACCCGACGGTTACACATTGCTGATGGCCACCAACGCCACGCTGGCGCTCGCGCCCGGCCTCTATCCGAAGCTCGGCTATGACCCGGTGCGTGACTTCACGCCAGTTGCCCTGGTGGCCACCGGACCGAGCATTCTGGTGGCTAACCCGCAATTGCCGGTGGCCGATACCGCGGCGTTCATCGCCTATGCGAAAGCGAATCCGGGCACGCTCAACTATGGGTCGGCGGGAAACGGCAGCATGGCGCATATTTCGACTTCGCTGTTCAACCGGATGAACGGCTCGCAGTCGACGCACGTGCCGTTCAAGGGCGGTGCGATGGCGGTGCAGGAGCTGGTGGCAGGCAGGCTGCAGTTCATGATTGCCGGTCCTGTCGAGACCATTCCTTTGGTGCAAAGCGGACATTTGCGTGCGCTGGCCGTCACCACCGCCGGCCGCTTCGCCGGCCTGCCCGCCTTGCCGCCGCTGGCCGACAGCCTGCCTGGCTACGACATCACCAACTGGTACGGCGTGGTCGCGCCCGCAGGCATGCCGGCCGAGCCGGTCGCCTTGCTCGCGCGGCATGTGCGTGACATGCTGGCGCAGAAGGAGGTTCAGGAACTGTTGTTGAAGCAAGGCGTCGCGGCGAAATCGATGGATGGGGCGGCGCTGCGCGATTTCATTCGCGATGACGTTCAGAAATGGACCCGCGTGGTCAGGCAAATGGGCATCGCCGCCGAATAAGGCTGGATTCATGGAACCGCTTACTGTCGCCTCAGCTTTTTTCGGTCCCGAACACGCCGCGTTTCGCGACACGGTACGCCGTTTTGTGCGCGAGGAGATCAGCCCGTTCGCCAGCGCCTGGGACGAAGCGGAAACCTTTCCGCGCGAGTTGTACGGCAAAGCCGCGGCCATCGGCCTCCTGGGCCTGGGCTTTCCCGAGGAATACGGTGGCGTTTCGGCTGACGTGTTCTTCCATATCGTGCTCTCGGAAGAGCTCGCGGCCAGCGGCTGCGGCGGCGTCTCAGCCGGCCTGATGTCGCACAGCATCGGCGCGCCGCCGATCGCGAAATTCGGCAGCCCCGAACTGAAGCGGCGCGTGCTGCCGGCGATTCTCGCGGGCGAAGCCATCAGCGCACTGGCGATTACCGAGCCTTCCGGCGGGTCGGACGTCGCCGCCCTGAAGACCGCTGCACGACTGGATGGCGACCATTACGTGGTAAACGGCTCGAAGATGTTCATCACCTCGGGCATGCGTGCGGACTTCTACTCGGTGGCGGTGCGCACCGGCGGCCCCGGTGCCGCCGGCGTGTCGCTCTTGCTGATCGAGCGCGACCGCGCGGGCTTTACCCGTACCCCGCTCAAGAAGATGGGCTGGTGGTGTTCCGACACCGCGGCGTTGTACTTCGAAGATGTGCGCGTGCCGGCCGCCAACCTGATCGGCGAGGAAGGCCGCGGCTTCAAGGCCATCATGGCCAACTTCAACATGGAGCGTCTTGGCATGGCAGCGCAGGCGGTCGGCTACGCGCAGGCGGCGCAGGATGATGCCGTAGCGTGGGCGCGCGAGCGCCACACTTTCGGCAAACCGTTGATCGAAAGCCAGGTGATTCGTCACAAGCTGGTGGACATGCAGATGAAAATCGAGGCGGCGCGCGCCTATCTGTACGACTGTGCCTGGGCGGTGCAACAAGGCGAACATCCTGCGGCGCGTCTGGCGATGCTCAAGAACTGCGCGACGCAGGCGATGCAGTTCTGTGCCGACCAGGCAGTGCAGATTCTGGGCGGCGCCGGCTTCATGCGCGGCTCGCGCGCCGAGCGCATCTACCGCGAGGTCAAGGTCATGATGATCGGCGGCGGCTCGGAAGAGATCATGAAGGACCTGGCCGCGCGACAAATGGGTTGGTGAGGCTTGACATGGCGCAAAGCGGAATCGCTGAAGTGGCCTTAGTATCGGGGCTGAAAAAATTCATCTGGAGACATTCATGAAAATCTTAGTCCCGGTCGATGGCAGCATCTACACCAAGCACGCGGTTGGTTACCTGATCGAGCATTTCGACATGCTGGGCCGCGATTCCACTGTCATGCTGATCAACGTGCATTCACCGCTGCCGCCGCATGCTGCCGCGCACCTGGGCCGTGAAATCGTTCAGTCGTACTACCGGGACGAAGCCGAGAAAGCGCTCAAGGTTGCGCGTACGGCGCTTAAAAAAGCCGGCGTAACCGCAGCCGAGACCTACAAGATCGGCGACCCCGGCGACGAAATTTCCGATTTCGCGGCCAAGGGCAACTACGACATCGTCGTCATGGGCTCGCACGGCCGCGGCCTGTTCAAGAACCTGGTGCTGGGCTCGGTGGCAACCAAGGTGCTGGCCGGCTGCAAGGTGCCGGTGTTGCTGGTGCGCTAAATGCGCGTCTGGTTGCTGGAGGAATCGCCGGGCCTTTTGCGTCGGCAGCGCAGCGGCGACGCCTTTGCTTGATCGACTGCTGCCGCGCTTGCGCCCGGGCAGTGGTCCAGCACCAGCGCCGGACCCTGAAGCCTTAGCGAGTCCGCAACGAGTATCCGGTGACCGGGGCGAAGCCGTTTGCCCGGAACGGCGCCAGTTGCGCCTGCGTCCCGGCAATCGTGCCCGGAGCAATACCGACACTTACGCCACCGTTTACCGGAAACGGTGCCACCTGCCGAATCGACTGGCGCGGAGCGGCGCGCACCACGATCGGCGCTGGATAGTACGAAATCCCGCCGCCGCCATCGCAATCAATGCGGCGCTCGCGCAGGCATTGCTCGCGCGCCTGGCGCAGCCGCTGTTCGTCGGAGGTCGCGGACTGCGCCGTTAGCTGCATCTGATGGCGAATCTGCACCTGACGCAGCTCTTCGGTTTCGCGCCGCAGGCGCACATCCTGGTCGTCACGTGTATCGCGCAGGCTTTCGCGCAAACGTCGCTCGCGCCAGTAGCGCGCCTCTTCATCACCTGCTTGTGAGCCAGTAATTACTATCGCAGGTGTGGCGTTGATCGCCACCAGGTTGCGCGCGGCCGGTGGCGGCGCGGTGGCGTAGTTGACAACGCCCTTGTCATCGACCCATTTGAAGACCGTGTTCGCCGCCGCGTTTGACGCCAGTAGACCCAGCAGCACGCCGATTGCGGCACTGCGCGAAAATCTGAAATTGACTGATGTCATGGCGCAACCTCCAACGGTGGTCAAGCTGTCCTCCAATCATAACGCCTGAACCGGCGAAGCGGCCGACAAACCTTGTCAGTCGCCATAGGCTTGCATGGCGGTGAAAGCGCAACAACGTATCGTCAGACTTTCAGGGTCATTGCACTGCGGGTGCAGGCTGCAGCGCCGTTTTCCGGCGCAATCGCGCCAGGTAGGCAAACCCCGGTATCGCCCGCGGCCCATACCAGGAGGTCATCTCGCCATCGATCAGGGTCACGGGTTTGCCTTGCAGGTGCGCCATCAATTCGGCCGCATGGGTCGCGCCGAAGCGATAGGGCTCGGTCGATAGCAGCACGCGGTCGGCGCCGGCGGCAATCGCATCGATATCGATGACCGGATAGCGCGCATCGGCAATTTCCGGCACAGAATCCCAGCCCACGAGGGCCAGGGTACGCGCGATGTAGGTATCGCGCGCAATGCTCATCCACGGGTCTTTCCAGATCAGGTAGAGCACCCGCTCGCGCGGCAATTGCGCGCAGTCTAACGCGGTCGCGCCAAGCGCCGCCAACAACTCCTGGCACAGTGCTTCGGCCGCCGTTGCCCGGCCGAAAATGCCGCCGATCAGGCGATACAGGTCGAGATTGTCGCGCGGCCCCTTGGGATGGGTCACGATCATGTGCGGCACGAACTCGCCGATGCGGCGCGCGGTCTCTTTCTCGTTCTCGTCGATGTTGACGATCACGTGGGTGGGGCGCAATTCGCGCAGGCGCTCCAGATTCACGTCCTTGGTACCGCCCACCTTGGGCACGCTCTCGAGTGCTGCGCGCGGGTGAATGCAAAAGCCGGTGCGCGCCACCAGTTGTGCGGAGAGGCCCAGTGCACACACCAGTTCGGTGATCGAAGGCACCAGGCAGGCGATGCGCGCGTCGGCGCCGGCACGCGCATGCAGGGTGCCCTGCGCGTCCGCAAACAGCGGGCCCTCGTTACCGAAACATGGCTCGCCGGCTCGTTGGGTCATATTCTCTGGCCGTCGGCGGCGCGCGGCTTGCGTGCCTTGCCGGCAAGCAGGCGGTCGAACAGCCCGTTGGGCAAAATTCGCAGCAGCTTCGCCACGATCGCCATTTGCCATGGCACCACCGTATAACTGCGGCCGCCATCGATGGCGCGGCGAATGCGCCGCGCCGCATCGTCGGCCTCCAGCAGGAACGGCATCTTGTAGGGGTTCTTCGCCGTCAGCGGGGTGCGAATGTAGCCCGGAAGAATGGTCACCACGCGCACACCGGAGGTGCGCAGTTCGCCGCGCAATGCTTCAAGGTAGGTGATGGCCGCCGCCTTCGACGCGCAGTAACCGCCCGACCCCGGCATGCCGCGAATCCCCGCCACGCTCGCAATGCCGACCAGCGTGCCGGTGCCGCGTGCGCGCATCGCGGCTGTGAACGGCGCGAAGGTGGCAAACATGCCGACGACGTTGACACGAAAAATCTTCTCGAACGGCGCCAGGTCATGGGGCAGCTCGGTGAGTGTGCCCGCCGATATGCCGGCGTTGGCGATCACCAGGTCAGGCGCGCCAAAACGCGCGATGAAATCCGCCGCCGCCGCCGCTAGCGCCGCACTGTCGGTTATATCGAGCGGATAGACGGTCACCGTGCCCGGCAGGGTGGCGGCAACCGTGTCGAGTTCGTTCTTGCGGCGCGCGGTCAGCGCAATCACGCTGTCGGTGGTGGCATAGGCGCGCGCCAATTCGGCGCCCAAGCCGCCTGAGGCGCCGGTGATGAAGAGTTTGAAGGGCATGGGCGATAAAATAGCATGCGCCTTGACAGCGCAGCCTTTGCGCCTGGCTTTGCGCCTGACCTTGCGCCTGACCTTGCGCCTGACTGCGCCCGCTTCGGCCAACCCTTTTCTCCCCTGCGGCGCCTCGACCCTTGTCTTCCGTCTACCTTACGCTCACTGTCACCACCGCGATCCAGGCGCTCGCAGCACTGGCCGCGCTCGCGGTGCCGGTGCTGGCACCGGCAGCGGCGCGCGACCTCGGCTTCGAATCCGCGCTGGTGGGCTATTTCATCGGCACCATGTATATCGGCGCGGCCAGCAGCGCCTTGCTCTCGGGCGCCATGATCCTGCGCTTCGGCTCGATCCGCGTGAGCCAGGCTTGCCTGATGTCGTGTGCGGTAGCGATGCTACTGCTGACGGTGCTGCCGCTCTCCTGGGTGCCGTTGGCCGCGCTGCTGCTGGGGGCCGGCTACGGACCCATCACCCCGGCCTCCTCGCATGTGCTGGTCAAGACCACGCCTTCGCACATGATGGCGCTGATGTTTTCGATCAAGCAAACCGGCGTGCCGGTCGGCGCCGCGCTGGCCGGCGTTATCGTGCCACCCTTGACGCTAGCCTTCGGCTGGCGCAGCGCGGCGCTTGCGGTCGGTGCCATGTGCGCCGCGGTGGCGCTCGTAGCGCAGCTGTCGCGACGGGAACTCGACGCCGACCGCGAACCCGCGCGCCGTACCAGCCTGGCCAGCTTTGGCCTGCCGTTCCGTCTGATCTTCGCCAACCCGGCGCTTAAGCGCAATGTTCTTGTGTCACTCACCTATGCCGGCATGCAAATCAGTTTCTTCACCTATATCGTCACCTATCTGACCCTGGATATCGGCTTTTCGCTGGTCGCCGCCGGTTTGGCGCTTTCGTTCGCCAACCTGGGCGGCATCGGTGGTCGCGTGTTCTGGGGTTTTGTCGCCGACCGCACCCGCGCACCTCGGGTGGTGCTGGGCGTACTCGGGTTGGGAATGTGCCTGACCGCCGGCGCCACTGCCGCCTTCGGTGCCGATTGGCCCTATGCGGTGGTGCTCGGCGTGTGCCTGGCGTTCGGTCTCACCGCAGTCGGCTGGAACGGCGTGATGATCTCCGAATTCGCGCGCTTAGCGCCAGCGGGCATGGCCGGCGTGGTGTCGAGCGGCAGCACCTTCATGATGTTCTCGGGCGTGGTGATCTACGCGCCGCTGTTCTCGCTGCTGCACGACGCGTTCGACAGCTATCGCGTGCCCTTTGTGCTGTTCGCCGTGCCGGCGCTGGTCATGGCGCTGGTTCAGCTGGTACCGCGTGGCGGAAAGTAACGCAGCCCGCTATTTCGCGAGGCCGGCTTCGCGCAGGTAACGCAGCACGCCCGGATGCAGCATGTCGGCACGCGGCGCCGCCGCCGCAGTGTTAGCTGCCGTAGTCTCGGCGGCCTGGGGCAGGCGCTGCGCCAAAGCGCCCTCGCCCTTGTGCACAGCGCGTGCAAGCCGAAAGGCGATGTCGTCGGGCAGCGAGGTTCGAGCCAGCACATAGCTCCATGAACCCACCGAGCGCAAGGGCTCGGCCTGGTTGGGGTAGGTGCCTGCGGCCATGGTGATCGGCTTGAGAAAACTGTGCTTCGCGACAATGCGCCCGATCTCGTCGGCGCTGGGCGCGATGAAACGTGCGTCGCCGCCCTTCATTAAATCGACAAAGCCCGGCCAGCCGGCGCCGCCGCCCCACAGTGCCGCGGCGCGACCGTCGCGCACCATCGCCGGGCCGTCGCCGGCACGATCGAGCAGGATGGGCTGAAAATCGCGATTCTGGTCCAGGCCGATGCCGTCGAGCACATAGCGCGCGAGAATCACCAGCCCCGAGCCACGCGCACCAAAGGCCACCGGCAGCCCGCGCAAGTCGGCCATGCTGCGATACGGGCTGTCCTTCATGACAATGAAAAAGCCGGGGGATGAGTACATCGCCGCAATGATCTTCATATTGGCGGGGGCACGGCCGATGCCGGCGAAAGCTTCGTAGGCCGCCTCGCCCTGCACCAGGGCGATGTCGACCTGACCACTCTCGAGCAAAGGAATGTTCTCGGCGCTGCCCTTGGTATTGCGCGTCTGCAGCACGAGTGTGGGATCAGTGGCGTTGATCACCGCGGCAAACGCATCGCCGTAGACCGGAAACCCTCCGCCGGGAGTGGCGGTGGCGAGCGATACGGATGTCCTGTCCTGCGCCTGCGCAAACGGCGCCGCTGCCAGCATCGCTACTGGAACCATGAAACGGATAGCACGACACATCGTCATGGACATCAAAGCATTGTTCCCAAGGATTTCATTGCGTGGTCCACGCGCTGCCGCCGCACCACCCCACCTGACATAACTGCCCGCGCGAGAGGAATGAGCACGCTTCGCGTCTATTCGTATTTGCGCGCGTCGTCGATCACACGGCCGTCATTCGGCAGCGACCCCGGCGACACGAATTCGACCTCGCCGCGCAGTTTGGTGATGTCGCGCAGGCTGGCGGCGACCAGCTCGGAAAAACCGGTGGCGGGCGCGGCAGCGGTTTCGCAGCGCAGGGTCATGCGATCATTTGCCATCTCGCCCTCAATCACCAGGCGCGCGCGCACGATCTCCGGATGCCGGTTGACGACCGCCGCCACGTGGCCGGGTTGTACGAACATACCCTTGACCTTGGTGGTCTGGTCGGCGCGGCCCATCCAGCCCTTGATGCGCGTATTGGTGCGCCCACACGGGCTTGCGCCCGGCAGCAATGCTGACAGGTCGCCGGTACCGAAACGGATCAGCGGGTAATCCGGATTGAGCGTGGTGATGACGATCTCGCCGACTTCGCCCGCAGACACCGAATCACCGGTACCGGGGCGCACGATTTCCAGAATCAGATCTTCATCCAGAATCATGCCTTCGATGGCTTGCGATTCGTAGGCGATCGTGCCCAGGTCGGCGGTGCCGTAGAACTGCAGCACATGATCGAGCCCGTTGGCTCTAAGCCACTGGCGCAACGATGGCGGCAGGGCGTCGCCGCCGGTGACCGCGCGCTTGATCGGAAACGGCTTCCCCAACTCGATGAATTTCTCGACCAACACGCGCAAAAAGCCGGCAGTGCCGACGTACGCAGTGGGTTCGAGATCCAGGATGGCTTCGATCTGCTGCTCGGTGTTGCCCACCCCGGCCGGGATCACCGCGCAACCCAGCTTCATGGCGCCCGACTCGATCATGCTGCCGGCCGGCGTCAGGTGATACGAGAAGGTGTTGAACAGGATGTCACCTTCGCGAAAGCCGGCCGCGAACATGGCGCGTGCACTGCGCCAGTAGTCGTCGCGCCGCCCTTCGGGTTCGTAAATCGGGCCCGGCGACATGAATATCTTGCGCATTTGCCCGGGTCTTTTCGCAGTCAAGCCGCCGAAGGGCATCGCTGTGCGCTGCAAGGCCTTCAGATCAGACTTGCGAGTGACCGGCAGACGGGCCAGTGCATCGCGCGTGGTGATGCTTGCAGCATCGACGCCGGCCAAGATGATCGCGAACCCGGGGGCGTTGGCGATCGCGTTGCCCACCTGCAGCGGCAAGGCGCGCAGCAGCGCGCTCTCGCGTTCGGCGGGCACCCGGGTTTCAAGCGAGTCGTAGTGTGTAGTCATGGAAAGTCCTTCGTACGCAGCATGCCTCAGGCTCGATCGGCGCTATGCAATCGGGGGGTCGTTCGAAGCGATGCACCTGGATTCCCGCTTGCGCAGGAACCACGGTGGGGTTCTCGACGGTCACGACAATGGTAACCCCATGATGTCATGAAGCGGCGTCGATGTGGCCTTATGCAAGCCAGCGCTTGCGCCGCTTGTAGAACTTGGTATCGCGAAAACTCTTGCGCTCGCCGGAAGAAACGCCCAGGTAGAACTCCTTGACGTCCTCGTTGCTGGCCAGATACGAAGCCTCGCCGTTCATCACAATACGACCATTCTCGAGAATGTAGCCATAGTTTGAATACTTGAGCGCGACGTTGGTGTTTTGCTCGGCCAAGAGAAAGCTGACGCCTTCCCTGAAATTGAGGTCCTTCACGATCTCGAAGATTTCCTCGACGATCTGCGGCGCTAAGCCCATGGAGGGCTCGTCTAACAGAATCATGGTCGGATGCGCCATCAGCGCACGGCCGATCGCGGTCATCTGCTGCTCGCCGCCCGAGGTATAGCCCGACTGGCTGGTGCGGCGTATTTTCAGGCGCGGGAAATAGGCATATACCTTCGCTAAGCTCTGCTCGATCTCGGCTTTCGAGGCGTTGCGGGTATAGGCGCCAGTCAGCAGGTTTTCCTCGACCGACAAATGGGCGAAACAGTGGCGCCCTTCCATTACCTGCACTACGCCGCGCTTGACCAGATCGTAGGTGGTCAGGCTGTCGATGCGCTCGCCCTTGTATTCGATATTGCCCTTGGTCACCTCGCCGCGCTCGCCCTTGAGCAGGCGCGAAACTGCGCGCAAGGTCGTAGTCTTGCCGGCGCCGTTGCCGCCCAGGAGGGCGACGATGCCGCCCTGCGGCACGGTAAACGACACCCCCTTCAACACCAGGATGACATGGTTGTAGATGACTTCGATGCCGTTGACGGATAACAGGGGTGCGCTCATGGGATTGCCATCGCAAAATGCCGAACGCGCCCGCAGAAGCGGGCGCGTTCGGTTGAAACTGTCGATTACTTGGCGGAAGCCAGCTCTTTCGCGCAGTCGCGCGGGGTCAGCTTTTTCTCCGCTGCATACTTGGCTGCGGATTGCTTGATCATCGGCTTGATGACCTGCTCATCGGCTACGTAGCTGTCCTTACCGACCACCCACTTGGCACCGTCCCAGGTGTGGACTTTCGCCACGCTGCCGCCCTCATGATTCACGCAAGAGGTCGAAATCGGGTCGGCGAACCCGGCAAATCCCAGAGCCGCCAGCGCCTTCTGGTCGAGCGCCAGATTTTCCAGGCCCCACTGGATCTGCTCACCGGTCAGAGGCTTCTTGCCATGCTTTAGCTGGGCCCGTTTGACACCCTCGATGCTCATCATCGCGCCCACCATGCCGCGGTTGTACAACACTTCGCCGATTTCCTTGCGGTCACCGGTACCCTGGCCCTTGTCGTGCACAAACTTCAGAACGTCCTGGTGCACCTTGCCCTGGCCCGCCGGCGCCATGAAGGTCAGCGCGTTGTAGCCCTTGGCACCGTCCCCGGCCGGACGCACGTCGGGTTCGGCACCCGCCCACCACACGCCGTACATCTTTTCGCGCGGATAGCCGACCGCCACTGCCTCCTTGATCGAGGTCGAATTCATCACGCCCCAACCCCACAGGAACAGGTAATCCGGCCGATTTTGGCGCACCTGCAGCCAGGTGGATTTTTGCTCGACACCTGGATGGGTCACCGGCAACAAGGACAATTCATAGCCATGCATCTTGGCGCGCTCCTGCAGCAGCGCGATCGGCTCCTTGCCGTAGGGCGAATCGTGGTACACCAGCGCGATCTTCTTGCCTTTCAACTTGTCCAGCCCGCCCTCTTTCTTGCCGATGTGCTGGATCAGCATGTCGGCCGCGCCCCAATAGGTGCCGCCCAACGGAAAGTTGTACTTGAACACCTGGCCGTCCACCGAATCGGCGCGGCCATAACCGGCGGTGATGATCGGGATCTTGTCGGTAAACGACTTGTCGGTCAGCGCGAAAGTGATACCGGTGGAAAGCGGATGGAACACCGAGGCCCCGGTCGGACCCTTGCCCTTGAGGCGCTCATAGCATTCGACGCCGCGATCGGTGGCGTAGCCGGTTTCGCATTCCTCGAAGGTGATCTTGACCCCGCCGATGCCGCCGTCGCGCGCGTTGATCAGCTTGAGGTAATCGACATAACCGTTCGCAAACGGCACGCCGTTGGGCGCATAGGCGCCTGTGCGGTACGACAGCACCGGGAAGAACTGTTCCTTGGCCTGCGCGAAGCTCGCGCTGGGGGCAAGAGCCGCACCCATTGCAGCAACGATTGCCGCGACGGCGAGTAGTGAATTACGGGTTTTCATGGCGTCTCCTTTGATTGAAAGCGGAACATCAATTCCGGTGAAGCAAGCAAAACACGTTAAACGTGATAGCGGTATTGGTATTCACCCTAGTGAAGTCCAACATTTTGTCAATGCGGGAAGGGCCACAGGCGCAGCTTTTCCTTGCCGATGGCCCACAGCCGTGCGATCCCGAGCGGCTCGACGATCAGGAAGAAAATGATCAAGGCGCCGAAGATCATGAATTCGAAATGCGAGGCCAGCGCGGTGCCGAATTTCAACCCGACTAACGCACCCAGCGGCGGCAGTAGCTGGTTGAGGGTGATCGGCAACAGCACGATGAAGGCCGCGCCGATGAAGCTGCCGAGGATCGAGCCCATGCCGCCGATGATGATCATGAAAAGCAGGTTGAGCGAGAAATTGATCGAAAACGCCGCCGGCTCCCACGAACCCAGATGCACGAAGCCCCACAGCGCCCCGGCCACGCCGGCATAGAACGCGCTGACAGCGAAGGCAGACAGCTTGGCATGCATCGGGCGGATGCCGATCACCTCCGCAGCCACGTCCATGTCGCGCATGGCCATCCACGAGCGGCCGATGTGGCCGCGCACCAGGTTCTTGGCCGTGAGAGCGAAGACGATGACGATCACAAGCACCATCAGGTATTTCTCGATCGGCGTGTTGACGGTCCAGCCGAACATCTCGATCGGTGCGGTCGACACCGAGCCGGACGGCGAGTAGTTGGTGAACCACTTGACGCGCGCGAATACCCAATCAATGAAGAACTGCGCCGCCAGCGTTGCCACGCCCAGATACAGGCCCTTGATCTGCAGCGATGGCAGACCGAACAGGATGCCCACCAGCGCCGAGATCAGGCCCGCCAGCACCAGCACCACGACAAAATTGAGTTGCGGAAAATGCACCACGAGGTTGTAGGCGCCATAGGCCCCGATGGCCATGAAGGCGGCATGGCCCAGCGATATCTGGCCGCAATAGCCGACCAGCAGATTGAGGCCGATGGCCGCCAGCGAAACGATCAGGAACGGGATCAGGATCGCGCGGAACATGTAGTCGGAAGCCACATAGGGCACGACAAGCATCGCAAACGCGATCAAGCCGAAAATGAACCAGCGATCCTGGCGAATGCCGAGGATTTGCTGGTCTTCGCTGTAGCTGGATTTGAACTGCCCGTTTTCGCGGTAGAACATGGTTGGGATCTGGAAAAATGTCTAAACGCGGTCGATGTGCTTCTCGCCGAACAAGCCTTCGGGTCGAACCATCAGGAATAGCAAGGCCAAGACGTAGGCGAACCAGTTTTCGATGCCGCCACCGGCCAGATCCCACAGCTTGATCAGTGGCGGCCCCATGAATACTTCGGCCATTTTTTCACCGACACCGATCACCAGCCCGCCAATGATGGCGCCGGGAATCGAGGTAAATCCACCCAGGATCACCACCGGCAGCGCCTTGAGCGCCAATTGTGAAAGCGAGAACTGCACGCCCAGCTTGCTGCCCCAGACCATGCCGGCCACCAGGGCTACGAAACCCGCGACCGCCCACACAATGACCCAGATGCGGTTCAAGGGAATGCCGATCGACTGCGCCGCCTGGTGGTCGTCCGCCACCGCGCGCAAGGCGCGCCCGGTAGCGGTTTTCTGGAAAAACAAGGCCAGCATCAGCACCAGCACGGCGGCGATCACGGTGGCCACTAAGTCTTCCTTGCTGACCAGGATGCCGCCCTCGAAAGTCGATTGCAGGATCATGGTCGGATCCTTGGAGATGCCCAGGTCGATCTTGTAAATGTCGCTGCCCCAGATGGTCTGGCCGAAACCGTCGAGGAAGAAGGTCACGCCCAGGGTGGCCATCAGCAGCGCCACCGGATCCTGCGCCACCAGCGGGCGCAGGACGATGCGCTCGATCAGCCACGCCAGAATCACCATGATGCCGGTGGCCAGCACAAAAGCCAACGCCAGCGCCGGAAAGCCGGCCGGGATGCCGGTCAGGCCCGGCAACCATTCGGCTAAGCGCGCCAACGCCAGCGCGGCGAACAGCACCATCGCCCCTTGCGCGAAATTGAACACACCGGAGGCCTTGAAGATCAGCACGAAGCCTAAAGCGACCAGCGAATACAGCACCCCGGCCATCAGGCCACCGAGCAATACTTCAAGGTAGAAGCCGGGCGCGCTGCCGGTCAAAAGCGGCGCCACCAGACCAGCGGCCAACAATGCGCCCAGGGCCATCACCGGTCCGTTTTTCTTGGTTGCCATACTCTGCGTTCCTTCTTTAATGACTCACGCCAAGATAGGCCTTGATGACTTCGGGATCGCGGCGCACCTCTTGTGGCGTGCCGTCGCCGATCTTCTTGCCGTAATCGAGCACCACCACGCGATCCGAGATATCCATCACCACGCCCATGTCGTGCTCGATCAACACGATGGTGGTGCCGAATTCGTCGTTGATGTCGAGCACGAAACGGCACATGTCCTGCTTTTCTTCCATGTTCATGCCGGCCATGGGCTCGTCCAGCAGCAATACCTGCGGCTCGGACGCCAGCGCGCGCCCCAGGTCGACGCGTTTTTGCAGGCCGTAAGGCAGGCGCCCGACCGGGGTCTTGCGATAGGCCTGGATCTCCAGAAAATCGATGACTCGCTCGACAAACGCGCGCTCGCGCATCTCTTCGGCCCGCGCCGGGCCGAGATGCAGGGCCTGCGCCAGGATGCCGGTTTTCATTTTCAGGTTGCGCCCGGTCATGATGTTGTCGAGCACACTCATGCCTTTGAACAAAGCCAGGTTCTGGAAAGTACGAGCAATGCCGCTTTCAGCCGCATGGTGGGTATCCATGTCGCGCCTCACTTCGCCACGAAATGAAATCTCGCCTTCCTGCGGGTGGTACACGCCATTGATGCAGTTGAGCATCGAGCTTTTGCCGGCACCGTTGGGGCCGATGATGGCCCGTACCTCATGCTCGCGCACGTCGAACGAAATGCCCTGCAGCGCCTTGACGCCACCGAACGAGAGGGAGATGTTCTTGACGTCGAGAATGACATCGCCAATGTCGCGCGCTCGCATCAGGCGGCCTTTTTCACGGCGGGAAAGGTTTTTGCATCCATGATTCTCAGTGTGGCGCTGACCATGCCGGTGCGCCCGTCCTCGAACTTGACCTGGGTTTCCACATACTGTTCGGCACGCCCGCCATACAGCGCATCGACCAGCACGGCGAACTTCTCGCTGATGAAACCGCGCTTGACCTTCGAGGTGCGGGTGAGCTCGCCGTCATCGGCATCGAGCTCCTTGTGCAGGATCAGGAAGCGACGGATCTGTGAATCGGCGAGTCGCTCTTCCTGCGCCAGATCGGCGTTGACCTTTTCAACCGATTCGCGGATCAGGTCATAGACCGCGCTGTGGCTGGCCAGATCGACATAGCCGCTGTAACTCATGCCGCGCTTCTCGGCCCAGTTGCCGACCGCATCCATCTCGATGTTGATGAGCGCGCAGACCATCTCGCGCCGGTCGCCCAGGGCCACTGCTTCCTTGATGAAGGGGAAGAACTTGAGCTTGTTCTCGATGTATTTGGGCGCGAACATCGCGCCATTGGCGAGCCGGCCCACATCCTTGGCCCGATCGATGATGCGTAAGTGCCCCTGAGCATCGAGAAAACCGGCGTCACCGCTGTGATACCAGCCGTCGTTGGTCAGCACTTCCGCGGTCGCGCCGGGGTTCTTGTAATACTCCTTGAGCAGCCCCGGTGACTTGATCATCAGCTCGCCGTTGTCGGCGATCTTCAATTCGACCCCGGCGAGCGGCGGGCCGACAGTGTCGGCGCTGACCTGACCATCGGGCTGCACGCAGACAAACACCGCCGTCTCGGTGGAGCCATAAAGCTGCTTCAAGTTGATGCCCAGCGAGCGATAAAAGCGGAACAGATCGGGCCCGATCGCTTCACCTGCGGTATACGCGACCCGCACCCGGCTCATGCCGAGCGCATTGCGCAGCGGCCCGTAAGTGCACAAGTCGCCAATCGCATACAGCATGCGATCGGTGGGGGATACCGGGGCGCCATCGAGCAGACGGCCGCCCACGCGCTCGGCCACGCCCATGAAATACTTGAACATGCCGCGCTTGAGGCTGCCGGCATCCTCCATGCGGATGGTCACCGAGGTCAGCAGGTTTTCATACACTCGCGGCGGCGCGAAATAGTAGGTCGGCCCGATTTCGCGCATGTCGACAGTGACGGTACCGGCGGCCTCCGGACAATTGACACAAAAGCCGGCGACCAGCGCCTGCGCGTAGGAAAAAATGTTTTGCCCGATCCACGCCGGCGGCAGATAGGCCAGCACTTCCTCGGCATCGGTCAGCCGCTCCAGTTCGCAGCCGGCGCGCGCGCGGTCGATCAATGCGGCATAGGTATGCACCACACCTTTGGGGTTGCCGGTGGTGCCCGAGGTATAGAACATCGCCGCGGCGTCACCAGGCCTGCCCTTGGCCACTTCGGCGTCGAAAAACCCGGGGTTGGCGGCATCGAAATCGCGCCCCAGTTGCTTCAGACTGGTGAGCGCCATCAGTTCGGGCTGGGTGTAATGCCGCAGGCCCCGCGGGTCATCGTAAAAGATGTGGGCAATCTGGCCGGCCTCCTGCTTGATTTCCAGCACCTTGTCGACCTGCTCCTGATCCTCGACGATAGCGTGGCGAATCTCGGCATTCTGAAACACGTAGACCAGTTCGGGTGCGGTTGCATCCTGATACAGGCCGACCGGAATCGCGCCCAGCGATTGCGCAGCGGTCGTAGCCCACGTCACCCAGGGACGGTTGGCGCCGATAATCGCCACATGGTCGCCGCGCTTGAGACCCTGGGTGGCGAGCCCGCAGGCCAGTGCGCGCACTTCGTCGGCCACCTGGCGCCAGTTCCAGGTTTGCCAAATGCCGAGATCCTTTTCGCGGATAGCCGGGCGTTCCGCGCGCGCTAAAGCGTGGTGCGCGAGCAGGCGCGGAAAAGTATCCGCTGTCGCCGGGGGCATGCCGTTCATGGTTTGTCTCCCGATCGCCGGTGCGCTTGTGTTGAACGCTTCCCAACCCTTGATTGTGCCACTCTTCGCGCGGCATTCTATACCTGCGCACCGGGGCTTCTGGTCTAAGCATGATGTTCGGCGCCACCTACTAAGCGCCCACCGAAGCAAGCCAAGTATCATAGGGGCTTGTCGTCTCG
>JAYVWK010000106.1:0-2540 GCA_043786185.1 Burkholderiales bacterium | reverse complement strand
CCGTTCCTGAAGTTTTGCCGCCGCCTGCACCCGTGGCGGTGGATGCGCCCAAATCCGCGTCGTCCGCCGCGCCGCCTTCGCCGCCGCGTCCGGCGGATTACCTGGCCAACCCCAAGCCGTCGTACCCCTCACTTTCCAGGCGCCTGGGCGAGGAAGGCACGGTGCGCCTCAACATTCTGGTCAACCCGGACGGCAGCGTGGCGCGGCTGGAACTGGCGAAGAGCAGCGGCCACCCGCGTCTCGACAGCTCCGCCATGAACACGGTGCAGTCCAGTTGGAAGTTCGAGCCCGCCCGCCAAGGCGGCAAGCCGGTGGCCGCATGGGTCATCGTGCCGATTCAGTTCACCCTCAGGAGTTAAGTCATGGAAACCGCCACAACCCAAACCCAGCTGGGCTTTGCCCACTTTATCGCGCAGGCCGACGGCCTCGCGCATTTCCTGCTCATCGTGCTGCTGGCGATGTCGGTCATCACCTGGACTCTCATCGTCAGCAAGAGCATTGCCAACTGGCGCATGAAGAAGCACGCGCAAGCTTTTCTCGCGCGCTTCTGGGACGCCCCCGATCTGGCGGCGGTCGCCGACTACCTGCAGAACAACGGGGTCAGCGATCCGTTCTCGCACCTGACCCACCACGGGCTCAAGGCCGCCGAGCAATACCGCAACAAGACCGGATCACGCTTGGTCGAATCGGGTTCGGAAGACGATTTTCTGACGAGAGCCTTGCGGCGGGCGATCAACCAGGACACCGCGCGGCTCGAATACGGCCACACCATGCTGGCGTCGATCGCCTCATCCGCGCCATTCGTCGGACTGTTCGGCACGGTGTGGGGCATCTATCACGCGCTGGTGAACATCGGCATGTCGGGCTCCGGCAGCCTGGACCAAGTCGCAGGGCCGGTCGGCGAGGCGCTGATCATGACCGCGCTGGGGCTTGCCGTTGCAATCCCCGCGGTGCTCGCCTACAACTTCTTCAACCGCGCCAAGCGCAACATGCTGTCCGAACTCGACGGTTTCGCGCATGACCTGTTCGCCTTCATGTCGACCGGGCTACGCAACAACACCCGTGTCCACAAGGACGAGGCGCGCATCTACGCCGCGCCCGTGGCAAGGAGCGCCTGATGGCTTTCGGCGGACTTACGAACGATGCCGGCGACGGCGACAACGCGGAGATCAACATGATTCCGCTGATCGACGTGATGCTGGTGCTGCTGGTGATTTTCATCATCACCGCGCCCATGATGACGCACGCGGTCAAGGTCGACCTGCCGCAGGCGTCGAGCCAGCCGAACGAGGTGAAACCCGAGACGATCCAGCTGTCGATCCAGGCCGACGGCTCGGTGTTCTGGAATGCCGAGCCGGTGGCCCCTGCCGCCTGGCAGGCGCACATGCGCGCCGCCGCGCAACAAACGCCGCAGCCGGAAATCCACCTCCGCGCCGATGGCGAACTGGCCTACAAGCACGTCGCCCGGATCATGGCCGACGCCGCGCGCGCCGGGCTGACCCGGCTCGGATTCGTCACCGATCCGGGAGAAACAACGACTCCCTGATTTTCATCCCCAGCCAGCCAGACGGTCATGACCTCCAGCCAGCCAATCACTTCAACAAAGGACATGATCCATGAAACTCTATCGAAATTCATTCAAGACCCGCCTGACTCCCATCGCCGCCGCTTTACTGGTCGCGCAGACGGGCTGGGCATTGGCCCAGAGCACGCCTGCGGGAGTGGAGATGCCGCGCATCGACGTCATCGGCGGCAGTGAAAACCTGCCCAATATCGGCGGCACGGCGGATACGCTCGACAGCAAAACGCTGGAAAACAGCCGCGTCTTCACGGTCAACGAGGCCTTGCGCAAAGTGCCCGGCGTGCATGCCCGGGATGAAGAAGGCTTCGGCATGCGCCCCAACATCGGCATGCGCGGCCTGAATCCGACGCGTTCGACCAAGATCACCCTGCTGGAAGACGGCATTCCGCTGGCCTACGCGCCCTACGGCGACAACGCCAGCTACTATCACCCGCAGATCGACCGCTACAGCAGCATCGAGGTGCTGAAAGGCGCCCATTCCTTGCTGTTCGGGCCGCAGACCGTGGGCGGGGTGATCAACTACATCACGCCCGACGCGCCGCAGAAATTCGGCGGCTACGTGCAGGGCGCGGTGGGCAACCGCGATTATTTCAACGGCAAACTGAATGTCGGCGGCGGCGGCTTTCTGCTCGATATCACCCGCAAGCAGGGCGACGGCGCGCGCGACAACCTGGAGCACGCGCTCAACGACCTTAACCTGAAATACACCACCGGCATCGGCGCGAGCCAGGCGCTGACCCTGCGCGCCAACTACTACACGGAAGATTCAACCGTCACCTATTCCGGTCTGACCCAGGCCGAATTCGACAAGCTCGGCCCGCGCTACAACCCGTTCAAGAACGACAAATTCGACATCAAGCGCACCGGGCTGTCGGCCACCCATGAAATCGACTTCGGCGCGGCACAGCTCGTCACCAACCTGTATTATGCGACGTTCGACCGTGACTGGTGGCGCCAG
>JAYVWK010000105.1:0-4127 GCA_043786185.1 Burkholderiales bacterium | reverse complement strand
CCGGTGCGCTGGGGCGTGCGCGCAGCAGGCTCGATTACTTCATGGTCGATCCGGCACGCATTGCGCGCAACGCGGCTAAGGTCACACTGTCGTTCCTGTTGATGATCGAAGGCCGATTGCAGCTATCGACTCTGGCCGAGCGGCTGGCGCGCTTGTCGCTGCTCGCGGCCATCAATCACAGCACGTATGGCTTGGACGACGCGCGCTTTGCCGCGCTACTGGCTGCGGAGCTTGTGAAGAGCCGTGCGGCTACCTGTGTGGATGGCTGGTTGCACGCGGCAACCAGGTAGACCATCCGTAGGCGGCTTGGCGTGTATGGGGGAGAGCCGGCGTCGAGGTAGCTTGCCCGAACGTTGATTCCCAGCCTGCCGCAAGGCCCGAGCGCGTGCCTCAGGCGCGTTTAGTGCGGCGCTCCTGCTCGACCAGATAGTCGACCACCTGCAGGCAGCGTTCGTGGCTGCCGGCGATCGAGGGCGCGGTGAGGAAGCGCCCGTTGACCGCCATTGCCGGCACGCCGTCGATCTTGTAGGCGATCAGCGCCTGACGCGCGGCGACCATTTTGGCGGCCACTCCGTCGGAGCGCAACGCGCTTGCGAAGCGGTCGCGGTCGATGCCGTTTTTGGCGGCCCAGTCGATCATTTCCGGCTCCTGCGACAACTGCATGCCGCCCACGTGAATGGCTTCGAACGACTTGCGATGCGAACTTTCGACCGCGCCCACCGCCTCGAGCGCGTAATACAGCTTGGCATGTTGTGCCCACAGCGCATTGAACTGCGCCGGCAGGCGGCGGAACGCGACATCATCGGGTAGACGCTTGATCCAGGCGGACAAGGGCGGCTCGAACGCGTTGCAATGCGGGCAGCCGTACCAGAAAAATTCCATCACCTCGATCTTGCCCGCCGCATCGACCGCCTGCGGGGCATCGAGTACCTTGTAGTCGATACCGGCGTCGGGCGCGCGGCGCTGGGCGACGGCGGGTGCGGCGATCGCGCCGGCGCCTAAGGTGCCGATGAATTTCCTGCGGGCTTGGTTCATGTCGGAGCTCCTTGCGGGATGAAAGAACGGGTTTGCCAGCGCACGCTATTTGCGTTCGCGTCTGGCCAGGTCGATGAACTGGTCGAGCAGTTTCATCGCTTCAAAGTGGCTACCCGCCTGGCCGCTTGAAAACAGGTACTTGCCGGCCACCAACATTGTCGGGGTCGCGCGGATGTTGTAGTCGTTGGTCAGTTTGCGTGCCGCATCGAACATGGCACGGTTTTCGTCGGATTTGAAGGCTTCGATGAAACGTGCGCGATCGACCCCGTTGGGCGCCACCCAGTCGAACAGCTTTTGTTCGTCCGACAGCATGACGCCATCGAAATTGATCACGTCGTAAACCGGGCGATGCAGGCGCTGCGCATGACCCAGCTTGTCGAGCGCGAAGTAGGCGCGGGTGAGGGGCAGCCATTTGTCGTCGCGCAGCGCCGGCAGGGAGCGGAATTCCACATCCGCCGGCTTTTTCAGCAGCCAGTCCTCGATCACGGGTTGTTGATCGAAACAATGCGGGCAGCCGTAGTAGAAAAACGGCAGCACTTCGATCTTGTCTTTCGGGCCGTCGCCCAATAACCCGGAGACCGGCGCCAGCACCGGGTCTACGGTGCGATATGGCAGTGAGGATCGAATTTGAGCGGCAGCCGCGCTGGCAAACGCCAGGATGCCCAAAAAGATCGCAATTTTCAGTAGCCGCATACAAAACCTCCCGTTACCGGGGAATCGCGGCATGGTCAAGCCATGCCTACCGGAATTGACAACGCTATTGCTTCTGGGGTTCCTTGAGACGAATCAGCGAGGCTTCGACGCCGTTTTGCGTCAGCGTCGCACGTACCCGATTGATGTCGTCGAGCCGGCCATAGGGTCCCAGCCGTACCCGGTGCATCGTGCCCTTGCCTTCGATGTCCACGCTTTCAACTCGGGCCTCGAAGCCCATCAACGCGAGCTTGGCTTTCTGGTGGTCGGCGTCGCCTGCCGAGCCGAACGCGCCGACCTGCAAGAAATAGGTTTCTTTGGGTGCCGGCGGTGCGGCCTCGCCGGCCTTGGCAGGCTCGGCCCGGGCTTCCTGCTTGGCCGCCTCGATCGCCTTTTTGGGATCGATCACCTCTTCCTTGCCCGGCAGGATTTCGTAGAACGAAAAGCGTTTCTCGCCTTCCTTGGTCGCAGCACCACCCTTGGCGTCGCCGCTCTTGGCATCACGGCCATACAGGGGTTTGTTGGGGTCGGAGCTGTCGGCGGCGCCTTTGCCCGCGGATTTTTCGCCGCGACCGGTCTTGTCGGCAAAGGGTTTGGGGGCCTTGTTGAGATAGAACGCGACTGCCACCGCCAGCAAAAGGCCAAGCAACAAGCCGATGACGATACCGACTAAGGTGCCGCCGGCATGCTTGCGTTTGTTGCTGCCGATAACGCCCTTGGGCTTGTAGTCGCGTTGTGCCATGTCGATGGAAAGAGGTTTTCTCACATCTGCTCGGGTGCCGATACGCCCAGCAGCACCAGCGTATTGCGAATCACCTGCGCGGTGGCGGCATAGAGTGCCAACCGCGCCATTTTAACCCCTTCAGGCGCGCTCAAGACCCGCAGTTCACGCTCGTTGTAGAGCGCATGAAAGCCGGCGGCTAAGTCGCGTACGTAGAAGCTCAGGTCGTGCGGCGCCAAGTCACGGCAGGCCGTGTGTATCGCAGCGGGAAACTCGGCCAGCTTTTGCGCCAGCGACAGCTCACGCTCGTGCGCGAGCGGCGCGAGATCGCTGCCCGTGAGCTCGCCCAGTCGTGCATGCCACTGTGCATCCCAGGCGCGCAACACGCTGCAGATGCGCGCATGCGCATACTGCACATAGTGCACCGGGTTCTCGTCGGTGTTCTTCAGGGCCAAGTCGACGTCGAACACGAATTCGGTATCGGCCTTGCGCGAAATCAGGAAAAAGCGCACTGCATCCCGCCCGCGCGCTCGCTCGTCTTCACTGTTGCCGCCGCCGGACATCTCGATCAAGTCGCGTAGCGTCACGTAGGAACCGGCGCGTTTGGAGAGCTTGACCTCTTCGCCGCCTTTCATCACCGTGACCATCTTGTGCAGCAGGTAATCCGGGTAACCCGCCGGCACGCCCAGATTGGCCGCCTGCAGGCCGGCTCGCACCCGCGCGATCGTGCCGTGGTGGTCCGACCCCTGCACATTGACCACGCGGGCGAAGCCGCGCCGCCATTTGTCCACGTGATAGGCCACGTCGGGCACGAAATAGGTGTAGGAGCCGTCGGATTTTTTCATCACCCGGTCCTTGTCGTCGCCATAGTCGGTGCTCTTGAGCCACAGCGCGCCGCCTTCTTCGTAGGTCTTGCCGGCGGCCTTGAGCGCGGCCACGGTTTCCTCAACCTTGCCTTCGGTGTACAGCGACGATTCAAGGTAGTAATTGTCGAAGCGCACCCCGAAAATACGCAGATCGATATCCTGTTCGTGGCGCAGGTAGGCAACCGCGAACCCGCGGATCGATTCCAGATCGTCCGGGTTGCCCGAGGGCGTGGCTTGGACATCGGCCGCTTTGACCGGCGTCTTGGCCAGGAAGTCGGCGGCGATGTCGGCGATGTAATCGCCGTTGTATGCCGCCTCCGGCCACCCGGCGTCACCCGGCTTGAAGCCGCGGCAGCGCGCCTGCACCGAAAGCGCAAGGTTGGCGATCTGCACCCCGGCATCGTTGTAGTAGAACTCGCGCGTGACCGTGTGCCCGCAGGCTTCGAAGAGCGATGACAGGGCGTCGCCCAAGGCGCCCTGGCGGCCGTGGCCCACGTGCAAGGGGCCGGTGGGGTTGGCCGACACGAATTCAACCAGCACCCGCCCGGCGCTGCCGGGCGCGGCATGGCCAAAATGTTCCGCGGCGGTCAGCACCTCTCGCACCACACCCAGTTTGGCTGCCGCACGGACGCGCAGATTGATGAAGCCGGGACCCGCCACTTCCGCCGCTTCGATCACCCCGCCTTTCTGCGCCAGCAAGGCCGCCGTCACGGCCTGCGCCAGTTCGCGCGGGTTTTTCTCAAGCTTCTTGGCCAGTTGCAGCGCCACATTGCAGGCCAGATCGCCGTGGGAGGCGATCTTCGGGCGCTCCAGCG
>JAYVWK010000104.1:0-4001 GCA_043786185.1 Burkholderiales bacterium | reverse complement strand
ACGTCCTTCAAGTCGGTTTGTGCCGAAGAAATGTTGAGCAAGGCATCCGGCGCCTTGGGATCATCCGGCCAGGTGTCGACCACCTGCTGCTGGGCGGCGATCGCACCCTTGTAGTCGCGCAATGCGAACAGCGAGTTGCCAATCCAGTATTGGGCGGAGGGTGCCAGCGTGCTGGTCGGGTAGGTTTTCATGAAGGCGCCAAAGGCCTCGACCGCACCTTTGTAGTTGGCAGCCTTGACCAGATTGAGACCGTTCTCGTAGGCTTTTTGTTCTTCCACCGTCGGCCCCTTGGGCTTGTCCACGAGCGGCGCCGGCGGCGGGGTTTCGAGCTTGCGCACGCGGCCATCGAGATCGACATAAAAGTCGCGTTGCCGCCTGGCGGCGTTTTCGAGTTCGTTGGTCAGTACCTCGATCTGGCCGCGCAGGCGCGCGATGTCCTGTTTGAGCGACTCTATTTGCGAACTCAGGTCGATCAACTGGCGGGCCTGGGTTTCCGCACGTGTATCGACGCGGGACTCGACGCCGTCGACACGCTTGACATCGTTGCTGCGCTGGCCTTCGAGTTGGCGCACGCGATTGTGCAGCTCGTCGTCCTTGAAGATCTGGGCGTGCGCCGGCGCAATCAGGCCGACTACGGCGGCGGTCAGCCAGCCAGCGGTCGTGCGCACCCGCGGGAGAAGGCGGCTATTGAGCACGATAGGAGAGGTCGCTGCGACGGTTCTCGGCGTATGCCGCGTCATCCTTGCCGGGTGCCTTCGGCTTTTCCTCACCGAACGATACCGCCTCGAGTTGTGCTTCGGGCACACCCAGCAACTGCAACATCTTCTTGACGGCTTCGGCGCGTTTCTGGCCCAGCGAGAGGTTGTACTCGCGGCTGCCACGCTCGTCCGTATTGCCCTCGACAACCACCTTGCGGCCTGGGTTCTTGCGTAGAAACGCGGCATGCGCCTCCACCAGCGAACGGTACTCGGGCTTGACTTCGAAGCTGTCAAGATCGAAATAGATGCTGCGCTTGGCCAACACGCCGCTGGTGAGTTCGTCGACACCCTGTGGTTGCACTGTGGTGATAACGCCGGTAGTCGGCGCGGGCGGCTGTGGTGTCGGTGCGGTAGTGCTGGTTGGCGGTCGCCCCTGACTCTCGGTCACCGGCGCTTCCGGTTGTTTGTCAGCGGACGAAGAGCAAGCGGCAAGCAGTGTGCCCAGCGCAATGATTGAAAGTAAACGGACCATGGTGTATCTCCTTCGAGGCCTTGAGGCCTACCTGGTAAAGGGTCCCCAAGCGGGTTCCCTGGCATCGGCGGCGGACACCGACAATCGTTGTTTGACGCGGCCGTCACTGGAAACTGCCGCCAGCACGCCCTTCCCGCCGATTTCAGTCGCGTAAAGAATCATCTTGCCATTTGGCGCAAAGCTGGGACTTTCGTCCTTGACAGTATCGGTCAGGGTCAGCTCCTGGCCGTTGCCAAGGTCGAGCGTGCTGATCTGGAACAAGCCGCCGTTGCGTGTGACGTAGGCCAGCGTCTTGCCATCCGGGCTGAGCTTGGGGCTGACGTTGTAGCTGCCTTTGAAGGTGACGCGACGCGCCTCGCCGCCGCTTGACGGGATGCGATAGATCTGCGGGCCGCCACCGCGATCGGAGGTGAAGTAAATCGAGCTGCCGTCCGGCGAGAACACCGGTTCGGTATCGATCGCATTGCTTACGGCCAGGCGTCGCGGTTCGCCGCCGCCGGCCGGGATCAGGTACAACTGCGAGCCGCCAGTCAGGGTCAGGACGACTGCAAGCTCGCGGCCGTTGGGCGACCAGGCCGGTGCGCTGTTGCTGCCCTTGAAATTGGCCACCAGCGTGCGCTGACTGGTGTAGATATCGTGCACCCAGACCTGCGGTTTGCGATTCTCGAACGAGACGTATACCAGGCGGTTGCCGTCGGGCGACCATTCCGGCGAGATGATGGGTTCGCGCGAAGTCAGCGCCGATTGTTCGTTCTGGCCGTCCGAGTCAGCCACGATCAGGTCGAAACGGGCCCCGGACTTCTTGACATAGGCGATCTTGGTGTTGAAAAACCCCTTCTCGCCGGTGATTTTCTCGTGGATGTCGTCGGCCACACGGTGCGCGGTGGTGCGCGTCAGCGCAGGGGCCAGCGTGTAGGCGAAATTCCCGAGTTCCGACTGTTTGACTATATCGACCAAGCGTACGCGGACGGTGAGTCGTCCATCAGTGGCCGGCACCACCACTCCGATGGCCAGGAAGTCCGCATTGCGGGCGCTCCAGTCGCCAAACCTCACCTGCGATGGCTCGGTGGGCACCGGCGCGATGCCGGCGCTGTCGATCAGCTTGAACAGTCCGCTGCGCTCAAGGTCGGCGCGCACCACCTTGGTCAGGCTTTCGGGCAGGGCCGCCTCGCCCGGAAAGCTGGTGATGGCGATCGCATACTGGCGCGCACCCGCACCACTGACCTCGATGGTCATTTGCGCGGCAGCCGGCAACCCTGACAAGAGGGCAAGCAAGGCAAAGATGCATATCAGGCGCGACATCGAACACTCCGGAAAGCACCGATTATAAGGAATCACTGAATAAGCCCACAGGGAGCGAGTGTCGCTTTTGCAGCGCATTGATTCGATTCAAGACCGCCATTCGAGATTCCGCGAGTCAGGGACTTATTCAGTTTTTTCATAAAGGCCGGCATCATTCCTCCTTGGGGCGCATCTTGAGAATGAGCTGCCGGTCGATCGCGACGCCCGCCGGTGGGGCGGGCAGCGGACTGGAAGCTACGATCGCGCGTTCGGCTGCCTCGTCATAGGCGGCATTGCCGCTGGATCGAACCCTGCGGACCGATCCCACTTCAAGCCCCGGCAAAAGGTTTACCTCGAAAATCGCCTCGGGATTGCCAATGACGGCGGCGGCCACGGTATAAGGCACACGCCTGCGTACCACGTTGCGCACCCGATCCGCCCACTCGGCCTGCGCGCGCGCGCCTTGCGCCGCAGCCAGCGTGGCGCTATCCCGCGCGGACTTGCTGGCGGCTGCTTCGCGTTCCACCGCCTTGCTGATTTCTTCCCGCGCCAGCGCCGCCTTGATCGGATCATCGTTCGGCGCCGGCTTTTCCTCGCGCCGAACCTCGGGCTTGGGCCGCTCCGCCTTCCTGGGCGGAAGTTGCTTCTCGTCCTTGATCGCGATATCCGGCCTTGGCGGTGCGGGTTCGGGCCTGGGTTCTTCGCGTACCAGCGGTCGCGCGGCTTCGAGTGGCGGGGCCCGCACTTGCGCTGCCGCGACCGCGCGCGGAGGTTCGCTCCACAACTCCGCTTCGATCGCGGCCGGCGGCCGGCTTTGCCAGCGCACCCCGAAATACAGGAAAGCGAACAGCAGGCCGTGCATCGCTACTGTCAGTGCGACAGACCATGCGGTGGCGGCGCGTGCCTGGCGTGGTGGCAGGAATGGTGCGAGGCCGGCCGTAGCCATCACTTGCCCGCCGGTTTGACGGTCAGGCCGATGCGCTTGATGTCGGCCTTCTGCAATTCGTCCATGACGCCAAGCACAGCTTCATAGCGCACGCTCTTGTCGGCCGAAATGACTACCGGCGTATCCGGCTTCTCGGCCTGGCGCGACTTGGCGTAGCGCACCGCTTCGGCGCGTTCGACCGGCTTGTCGATTTGCGCAGCGCCGCGCTCGCGCAGTCGCAGGGCACCATCGGCGCCGACGATAATCTCGATCGGCGTCATCGGTGCGTTGGAGGCGCGCGCGACCGAAGGCAATTCGATCTGGCCGGGTACCACGAGGGGCGCTGTGACCATGAAGATGACCAGCAACACCAGCATCACGTCGATATACGGTACGACATTGATTTCGTTCATCATGCGGCGACGGCTGCCGCGATTGCGGGTCGCGTTCATGGCGGCGGGAAGTTGGCGCGCAGCAGGTCGAGGGTGATTTCGGTGGCGCCGCCAACGGCCAAATCGGCGCGTTCGGCCGGCACGCACAAGAGATTCATGGTCGACTGGTAGAT
>JAYVWK010000103.1:0-9894 GCA_043786185.1 Burkholderiales bacterium | reverse complement strand
CGCCCGCACCGGACTAGTAGTCCAGGCCCCAATCAACCACAATCTCGCCGCCCGCCGGATCCACCCGGTCAACATACTGCGCAACAAAAGGAATCAGTATTTCGCGCTCGTCCTGCATCACCCGCAACACCTGGTGCGGGCCCAGATCCATAAGCTCAGTCACACGCCCAAGGTCCACGCCATCACGATTGACAACCCGCAAACCCACCAGGTCAGACCAGTAATACTCGCCTTCGGCCGCCGGACTGAACTCAGATCGCGCTACCGCGATCTGCCAGCCCTTGCGCGCAAACGCCGCGTCGCGATCCTCAATTCCCGGCAGCTTGGCGATGACGCTGCCACCACGTTCCACAAATTCCTCGGGCACCACCCGAGCCCAGTCCGGCTTGTCCGCCGGACCCGCCCACCACCACGACTTGAATTGCCCGAGGGCATCGAGATCGCCCGAATACACATGCAGCTTGAAGCGCCCGGTCAGCCCGAAAGGCTCCTTCACGTGCGCCATCAACACCAGATCGGCCGGTACTGCTCCGCTTGCCAGCGCCCCGGTCGCAGCCTGCGCAACGGCAGGCGCACCAGTCGCGCCCTGCACAATGCCGGGCGCAGGCGCACCAGTCGCGCCCTGCACAATGCCGGGCGCGACGGCCACCATCTCAGGCCGCAGCCACAGCCGCCGGCGCCTTCTTGGCGAATTGCTTGAGCAAACGCACGACCGAAGGCGAAATCTGGGCGCCCACGCCTTTCCAGTAGTTCACGCGCGCCACGTCGAAACGCAGGCTTTCCTCGTTGCCGGAGGCGATCGGGTTGTAGAAACCGACGCGCTCGACAAAGCGGCCATCACGGCGATTGCGCGAATCGGTCGCGACGATGTTGTAAAACGGGCGGCCTTTGGCGCCGCCGCGGTTCATGCGAATGGTTAACATGGGTGATCCTGTGGTCGTTTGAGTTGTGCCGCGCGCCACTTATGCATCATGCAGTATGGCGCCCGGTCGGAAATCGGGAAAGCCTTGAATTATAAAACAAAATTCCAAATTCCCGCAAGCTGCGCTACGGCCGCCTCCGGCGCGGTCAGGCAACCCCGGCCAAGGCCTCGCGCACCACGCCAAATACCTGATCCAATTGGACTTTATCGATCATAAGCGGCGGGCAAACAGCGATATTGTCGCCAATCGGCCGCACGAACACTCCACGCTCCCATGCGCGGTTGTGCACTTCCAGCGCGCGCGCGCCGGGTGCGCCCGCGCGCGGCGCCAGTTCAATCGCGCCGATCAAGCCCAGATTGCGGGTGTCGATCACATGCGGCGCGGCCTCGAACGAATGAATGCCTTCCTCAAACGTGGTCGCCAGCCGCGCGGAGTTGCCGAACAGGTCTTCCTCGGCATAGGTAGCCAATGTCGCCAGGGCCGCGGCGCTGGCCAGCGGATGCCCGGAATAGGTATAGCCGTGGAACATCTCCACGACCGGGCCGGAAC
This sequence comes from Burkholderiales bacterium, assembly GCA_043786185.1. GTDB lineage: Bacteria > Pseudomonadota > Gammaproteobacteria > Burkholderiales > JAEUOS01 > JAEUOS01. Next base: position 8,422 of record JAYVWK010000103.1, on the reverse strand, counting down.
CCTGCATGAAGGCGCTGTACACATGGTCGGCCACCAGCACGCCGCCCATCGGCACCGTGGCGCTGGTAATCCCCTTGGCAAAGGTGATGAGGTCCGGCTTGACATCGAACAACTGGCTGGCGAACGGCGCCCCAAGGCGGCCAAAACCGGTGATCACCTCGTCGAATATCAGGAGGATGCCGTGGCGCGTGCAGATTTCGCGCAGGCGCTGCAAGTAGCCGCGCGGCGGCACCAGCACCCCACCGGCGCCCGACACCGGTTCGACGATCACCGCCGCGATGTTGGAGGCATCATGCAGCGCGACGATACGCTCCAGGTGGTCGGCCAGGTCGATGCCGTGCTCGGGCAGGCCGCGGCTATGGCGATTGCGCGCCAGATCCTGGGTGTGCGGCAGATGATCGACCGCGATCAGGTTGCCGAAGGCCTTGCGATTGGCCGGCACACCGCCGACCGCAACGCCGGCCAGATTGACGCCGTGATAGCCCTTCTCGCGGCCGACAAAACGCATGCGCGAAGCCTCGCCGCGCAAGCGGTGGTAGCCGAGTGCGATCTTTAACGCCGTATCGACCGCCTCCGAGCCGGAATTGGTGAAAAACACATGCCCCATGCCGGCCGGTGCGATGCGCGCCAGCGCGTCTGCGGCCTTGAAGGCGAGCGGGTTGCCGAGCGAGAAGTTGGAAGCGAAATCGAGAACGCCCGCCTGCGCGCGAATCGCCTCCACGATCTTCGGCCGGCAATGGCCGGCATTGACGCACCATAGGGTGGCCATCGCATCGATCACCCGCGCGCCGGACATGGTGGTGTAGTACACGCCCTCTGCTTTGGTGATCATGCGTGCGGCCACATCATCGCGCGACTTGAAGGCGCGATTATTGGTGTAGGGCATCCAGAAGGCATCCAGCGGCGGCAATTCCGCGCCGCTTGTTTCACGTAAAACTGCACTCATGTCGTTCCCCCCTTGCGCCGGCTCTTTCTAAAAGCCGACATTATTCGGGCCCTTGAGCATCAGTATCTCGCGCGCCTCGTCCGGGGTTGCCACTTCCATCGAAAGCGCCTCGATGATGCTGCGAATGCGCCGCACCTGCGCGGCATTGGTGGCCGCCAGCGTGCCCGGGCCGTCCCACAGCGAATCTTCCAGGCCGACGCGCACATTGCCGCCCATCACCGCCGACATGGCGGCGATCGGCATCTGGTTGCGCCCGGCGCCCAGCACCGACCACACATAATCGTTGCCGAACAGGCGGTCGGCGGTGCGCTTCATCTGCATCACGTCTTCCGGGTGCGGGCCGATGCCGCCCAACAGGCCGAATACCGACTGGATGAACAAGGGCGGCTTGACCAGCCCGCGCTCCAGAAAGTGATTGGCGGTGTACAGGTGGCCGATGTCGTAGCACTCGATCTCAAAGCGCGTGCGGTTCTCCGAACACGACTCCAGGATGTAGGCAATGTCCTTGAAGGTGTTCTTGAAGATCCGCTCATCCGAGCCCGCCAGGTAGGGCTCTTCCCAGGAATGCTTCCAGTCCTTGTAGCGCGACAGCATCGGGTACATGCCGAAATTCATCGAGCCCATGTTGAGCGAGGCGACCTCGGGCTTCAACTGCAGCGCCGGCTGCAGGCGCTCCTCAATCGACATGGTGGGCGCGCCGCCGGTGGTGAAGTTGATCACCACATCCGACCGGCTGCGAATGTCGGGCGCGAACTCGCGGAAATACTTGGGGTCCTGCGTCGGGCGCCCATCGACCGGATCGCGCGCATGCAGATGCACGATCGCCGCGCCGGCTTGGGCGGCGCCAACGGCTGCATCGGCGATTTCCTTGGGCGTGATCGGCAGGTGCGGCGACATGGTCGGCGTATGGATCGCGCCGGTGACAGCGCAGGTGATGATGACCTTGTTCTTGGGGCGGGCTGCCATGGTTTCTCCTGGTGTGAAAAGGGCGCGGCGACAAACTCGAACTATACCTGCCGTGCCGGACTGCGGGTAACGATGCGACGGCACGTGGGCTTGCCTGAAACTTGTGCGGTGTGGCGCAGTCTATTCACGTTGCCAACTCGACCAACGACATGTGCACCTTTGGCGCTCTGGACCAGCTTCGGGCCAGCTTCACGTTTGCACCCTTGACATGAGTCTTGGTCAACCTCCGCTGCGCTTTCACACCCCTTCCTCTGGCAATCATCGATCCCGCACCCATGCAAAACAACCCCGCACTGCAATCCGACAGTTCGATACCATTGCCGGCGCTGATCATCGGCGCCGCCGGCCTGCTGCCTTTCTTCGCCCTGGCCGCCGGCATCATGTTGTTCCCCGAACCCAACCTCTCGTACTACCTGGGCTGGCTCACGCAATACGGTGCGGCGTGTACTGGCCGGGCAAGCCACCACCACGGTGCGCTTCGCCGCCGACAAGTTTCCGCTATTGCAACGCATGGGCCGGGCCTTGAGTGGCCGCACCATCACCCATGTGGAGCCGCGCGGCAAGGCCATGCTCACGCATTTCGAGGGCGGTCTCACCATCTATTCGCACAACCAGTTGTACGGCGAGTGGGCGGTGTATCGCGGTGCCGCGCCCCCCACGCACCTGCAAACCCGGCTGACGATCGCAACGCAAACCCACAGCGCCATCCTCTATAGCGCCTCCGCGATCGAGGTGCTCGATACCGAAGCGGTCGCACATCACTCCTACATCGCGCGCCTGGGCCTGGAACTCCTCGATGCGCGCGTCACGATAAAGCGGGTGCTGGAACAGGTCGAAGCCGTGCGCTTCGTCCGTCGCAATCTGGCGGGGCTGCTGCTCGATCAGGGCTTCCTGGCGGGCATCGGCAACTACCTGCGCAGCGACATACTGTTCGTGGCCAAGTTGCATCCGGCCATGCGTCCGATGGACCTGACGGCGTCACAACGCGATGCACTGGCGCAGGCCGCACTCAGACTCACGCGCCAGTCGTACCGGCTGCGTGGTGTCACCAACGATCCCGCAGAGGCGCGGCGACTCAAGGCCGCCGGCTGGACCTACGCGCGCTATCGCCACTGGGTTTTCGAGCGCACGGGTGAAGCCTGTCACGTGTGCGGCGGCGCCATCAAGCGCAACGACTACGGCGGGCGCGGACTGTTTTTGTGCGACCATTGCCAGCCTAAAAACTGACCGGAATAGTCATTCCGGCAATCCACCTTCCGGAGCCACGCATGCAAGGCATTCTCTTAACCAAACCCGAATCCGGCTTCAACGCCGCCGTCACCGAGATCGACGAGGAGCAGTTGCCGGAAGGCGATGTCACGGTGCGCGTCGATTATTCGACCCTCAACTACAAGGACGGCCTGGCGCTCACCAACAAGAGCCCGGTGGTGCGCAAATGGCCGATGGTGCCTGGCATCGACCTGGCGGGAACGGTGGAAGCCTCCACCCACGCGGATTTCAAGCCCGGCGACAAGATTGTGTTGAACGGCTGGGGCGTGGGAGAAACGCATTGGGGCGGGCTGGCGCAAAAGGCGCGCCTGAAGGGCGACTGGCTGATTCCCCTGCCGTCGAAATTCACCACCCGCCAGGCGATGGCGCTCGGCACCGCCGGCTATACCGCGATGCTGTCGGTGATGCGCATGGAGCAGTTTGGCGTGACCAAGGATCAAGGCGAGATTTTGGTCACCGGTGCCACCGGCGGCGTCGGCAGCGTGGCGGTAGCCATCCTCGCCGAATGGGGCTACACAGTAGTTGCCTCGACCGGCAAGACCAGTGAGGCGGATTACCTCAAGGCCTTAGGCGCCGCCGAAGTGATCGACCGTGCGGCGCTGGGCGCACCAGGAAAGCCCTTGCAGAAAGAGCGCTTCGCCGGCGTGATTGATTCAGTCGGCTCACACACCCTGGTCAATGCCTGCGCACAAACTCGCTATGGCGGCGTGGTCGCCGCCTGTGGCCTGGCGCAGGGCATGGACTTCCCGGCCTCGGTGGCGCCCTTCATCCTGCGCGGCGTGACGCTCGCCGGCATCGACTCGGTGATGGCGCCCAAGTCGCTACGGGTCAAGGCCTGGAACAAGCTTTCCTGCAACCTGAACCCGGTCAAGCTCGATGCGATGACCACGGAAATCGGTCTGTCGGACGCGATTCGCGCCGCCGGCGACCTGATGCTGGGCGTGATCCGCGGCCGCGTGGTGGTCAACGTCAACGCCTGAGAAGCGCCACGCGGTTCTCGCAATGCCTGCGGCGGCGTGCAGGCCGCGGCCGCAGTCGGCCGCCCCAAGCATCACCATAAGGCCAGGCGCGCGCCATGCCGGACACAGCGCGCACGGCACGCATCGGCTGTGTTCGAGGTCGCTGCCGGCAGCACCTTCGTGCAGCACCACGCTTCTCTATAATCGCGCGTTTTTGCAAGCCGGACCTTCGCCGTGCCACTGTTCGCCGCCAGCGTTTTTCTCTCGGCATTTCTGCTGATCCTGGTGCAACCGCTGATCGCCAAGCAGATCCTGCCGTGGTTCGGCGGCGCCGCCGGTGTGTGGACCACCTGCCTGGTGTTCTTCCAGTCGGCGCTCCTCGCGGGCTATGCCTATCCAGACCTGATCGCACGCAAGCTGGAAGGCAAAAAACAGGCATGGCTGCACACCGCTTTGCTGGCCGGCAGCTGCCTGGTGCTGCCGGTGATCGCCAGCGACTTCTGGAAGCCGGCCGGCGACGCCAATCCGATTTTCGGCATTCTCGCCCTGCTCACCGCCGTGATCGGCCTGCCCTCTCAGGCGTGAAATGGACGACCGCATCGACGCAAGTAGCAAGACCTGACTCGTTCTCAAATTACTGAGCTGGACCGCATCTTTCGAATCCTTTTCGGGAAGCTACAGCCGTTTTCATGAAAATGACAAGATTTGTCTTGGTGAAACCATTTGCCCGTGGCAGACTCGAATCACCTTCCCATGAAACTTTCGCCCTTGAGATGAACCCCGCCCGCCGCCGCTTCCTCGCCCTAAGCGCCGTAACACTGACGGCCGGTTGCGCCACTCTCGAGAGCAAGCAAAGCGAGTGGATCTTTCGCCCGGTGCGCGATAACTGGCGCGGCTATCAGGGGTTGCCAGTAGGGGTCGAGGAACTCTGGCTGCCGCTTCCCGGAGCGGATGGTGAAAGGCTGCACGCATGGTGGGCACCCCAAGACGACCAACAAGCGCCGGCGGTTCTCTATCTGCACGGCGCGCGCTGGAACCTGTCCGGCTCGTTGTTTCGCATCCAGCGCCTGCGCGACCTGGGTTTCTCGGTGCTGGCGATCGACTATCGCGGCTTCGGCCAGTCCAGTGGCGAATTGCCGACCGAGAAAAGCGCCTACGAAGACGCGCTGCTTGCCTGGGACTGGCTGTGCGCCAGGGTACCCCAGCCCGGGCGCCGCTACGTCTATGGCCATTCCCTCGGTGGTGCGGTGGCGATCGATCTGGCGGCCCGGCTGACGACCGATGATGCTGCCGGCCTCATCACTGAAGCAACGCTCACCTCGGTGCCGGACGTGGTCTCGGCCTCGCGCTTCGGCTGGCTGCCGGTCGGCTTCCTGATTACCCAGCGCTTCGAAGCGCTGGCGCGCATTCCAAAGGTCACGATCCCGAAGCTGTTCCTACACGGCACCGCGGACACCGTGATTCCGCACACCATGGGTGACGATCTCTATAAAGCCGCGGCGCAACCCAAGCGCCTGGTGAAGTTCGAGGGCGCCGGGCATAGTGGCATCGCCTGGTCGGCATCGGAACAGTATCGGCGCGCAATCGGCGATTTCGTGCAGGCTACGCTTGGCCTGGGCGGCAAGGCACATGCGACGCGCTGAGAAAACGCCGGCCAAGTCCCTGGAATGCGGATTCTCGAACCAAGGTTCGCATCGATTCAACGGGCTGCAAAAGTGAGCTTCTCGACCTACGGACTTATTCGGTGTTTCCCCAAGCTGCGCCCGCCGCCGTTGGCGGCATGAGCGAAGCACCCGATTATCTTGAACGGCTGGTGCGCTTCGTCGGCACCACGCCGTATGAAGCGATTCCCGCAGCGCTGCTGGCACGCACCAAGGAAATTCTCGTCGATACGCTGCCGGTGATCGCCACCGGCATGCGCGCACCCGAACTGGTGGCGCTGTCAGGGCGCCAGATCGAAAGCAGCGCGCCAGGACGCGCCTGGGTGATCGGCAGCGGGGGCACCTGCAACCCGCTGGATGCCGCGCTGTTGAACGGCACCGCCGGTGCCTGGCTCGATTACGACGAGGGCAATACGCTGGCTAACGGGCACCCCGGCATCCAGGTGATTCCCGCTGCCCTGGCGGTGGCACAGGAGCGCGGCCTGTCCGGCCGCCAACTGCTGGCGACCATCGCGCTTGCCTACGAGGTGGTAGCGCGCATCGGCATGGCCACCACGGTCAAGCTGATCGTCAACCCGCATGGCACTTTCGGCGTGGTCGGTGCCGCGCTGGCCGTGGCGCGCCTGACAGGCATGCCGGTTGAGCAATTGCGCAACCTGGCAAGCCTGGCGGCCTCGACCTGCATGGCCACCAATCGCCACACCATGAAAGATGGCGCGACAGTTCGCAACTGGTATGCCGGACACAGCGGCTTCATGGGGCAGATGGCGGTGCGCCTGGCCGAGTCAGGTTTCAGCGGGCCGGCCGACGGTGTCAACACCACCTTCAGCCTGGTGTTGGGCGACGGTTTCGCCCCCGAGGTGGCGGTCGCCGGGTTGGGCGAAAAGTGGCTGCTACCCGGCGGCTACATCAAGCTTTATCCGAGCGCGCGCTACGCCCATTCGGCCAACGATGCGCTGGACCACGCGCTGGCGCGTGTGCCCGGCGGGCGCATCGATGCGGCAGCGATCGAGCGCATCGAGGTGCGCGCCTACAAGATGGCCGCTTACCTCTCCAATCCGGCGCCGAAAAACTGGTTCGGCACGCGTTTCTCGGTGCCCTTCGCACTGGCAACGGCGATCGTCGGCGGGCGCGCCGGCTTGCACGCCTATTCCGACGAAGCAGTGGCCGACCCGCGCGTGATGGCCCTGGCCGCTCGGGTCGAGTTGACCGAGGACGAAGCGTTCACGCGCGCCTATCCGGCGGCGCAACGCGTTTCTCTGGTGATTCACATGCGCGATGGCTTGAGGATAGAGGGGCGCTGCGAAATCACCAGCGGCGAGCCGACACGCCCGCATGGCCCGCAAGCCCTGGAACGCAAGTATCGCGAACTTGCCGAACCCTTGTGGGGAGCCGCCGGCGCTGAACAGATGCGCATGGCCCTGATGCATATCGACGACTGCCCTGATGTCAGCCGGCTGGTCGACTTCAACCCGTGACACCGATTTGCGCCAAACTGGCGCGCATGTTGCGTATCGCAGTACCAGACACCCCAACGGAGCCCCGGATGAAATACCTGCATGCCGCTGCGTTCCTCGCCGCCGCCACCCTGCTGGTCAGCCCCATTGCGCACGCGCAGGCCTGGCCCACCCAACCGATCAAGTTCATCGTTTCGCAATCCGCCGGCGGCAGCATCGACATCGCCGCGCGGCTGATCGGCCAGAAACTGTCCGATGCGCTGGGCCGGCAGGTGGTGATCGACAACCGTGCCGGCGCCAACGGCATGATCGCGGGCGAAGCCGCGGCGCGCGCCCAGCCCGATGGCTACACATTCCTCATGACTTCGCCCAGCACCCTCACCATCAACCAGCACGTCTACAAGAAGGTACCCTACGAGACCCAGCGCGATTTCGTGCCGGTGACCCAGACCACTTCGATCGTGTTCGTTTTGACCGTCAACGCGCAATCCCCCTACAAGAGCGTCGCCGAACTGGTAAGCGCGGCCCGAGCCAAACCCGAAGCGATCCGCTACGCCTCGGCCGGCATCGGCAACCAGTCGCACCTGGCGGGCGAAGTGTTCGCCGCCGCCGTCGGCGCGCAGATGCTGCATGTGGCCTACAAGGGCGAACCGCCGGCCATCACCGATCTGCTGGGCGGCCAGGTGGACATGATCTTCGGCACCGCGCCGGCGCTCTTGGGCCATGTGAAAAGCGGCAAGTTGCGCGCCCTGGCGGTGGGCCAGCCACGCCGCGCGAGCGCTGCACCCGACGTGCCCTCGATCGCCGAGGCCGGCTATCCCTCGGTGGCTGTGACCGGCTGGACCGGCATCGTCGCCCCCACCGGCACGCCGGCGGCGATCATCCGGCGCCTGCATGATGAAGTCGGGAAAGTGCTCGCCATGCCGGAGGTGCGCGAGACCCTGGCCAAGGCAGGCGCCGAGCCGGTGGGCAGCACGCCGGAGCAATTCGGGGAGTTCATTCGCAGCGAGACCCAGAAGTGGGGCGCGGCGGTGAAGCGAGCGGGCATCGTGCCCGAGTAACGCTTGCGCACGAAGCGGTCGCGCAAGTGCATGCCTGGCCGGCTATTCCTTGAGCGCCGCCTCGATGCGCCGATCCGGCACCAGCCACATGATCGCCACCGCC
>JAYVWK010000102.1:0-5704 GCA_043786185.1 Burkholderiales bacterium | reverse complement strand
CATGCCGGCCAGCTTGCCTGCGCGGCGGACGCCGCCGGCATCGCCGCCGACCTCGAGGCCAACTGCGACCGTCTGGAGAAGGCAATCGCCCGCGCGCGCGCGGGCGACCTTGCTGCCATCCAGGTTCTGGTCGAGCTCAACCTGCAATTCCACGAACGGATACTCGCCGCCGCCGGCAGCGCGACCACGCAGCGCGTCCTCGACTCGCTGCGCATGCCATTCGCCTACCGCCTCTACAACTGGCGCTCGCCGGAGCGCCAGAAGGTATCGCTGGATTTTCATCGCAGCATTGCACGCGCGTTTCGCGCCGGCAAACCAAAGGAAGTCAGGCGCCTGATGGAATCGCACCTGTTGGAGGCGCGCGATTTCCTGATGACCGTCTGACGTTCGACAGATTCACCAAAGGAAACCAATCATGAGCAGTGACAAGCCCACCACCTATGGCCGCATCACCGATGAAGCGGTCGAAGAAGTGCGGCGGCGCATCGGCCGCGAGTTCCAGATCGAAGAGCCGTTCGTCCGCTATGTCAATTCCGACAGCATCCGCCATGCCGCGCGCGCCATCGGCGACGCCAATCCATTGTGGATCGACGCCGCGCACGCCAGGGCCAGCCGCCACGGGCGCCGCATGGCGCCGCCGGCGCTGCTCTATGCCGTCACCTGGGGCAGCTGGGACATGCGTCGCGGCGAAGGCCTGCCCGGGGTGCACGGTCTGCATGCGCACGATCGCTGGACCTACTACCTGCCGTTGCTCGAAGGCGACGAGGTGCGCGCCACCAAGGTGATGACCGCATTGGACGAACGCACCGGCAAATACGCCGGCCGCTCGATGATGCAGGTGCGCGAATTCAAGTATTACAACCAGCGTGACCAGCTGGTGGCTCGCTGCATCATGTCGGCGGTGCGTACCGAACGCCACGCCGGCAAGGAAGCCGGCAAGTACATGTCGATCCCGAAGGCCAAATACAGCGACGAGGAAATCCGCGCCATCGATGCCGACACCGGCGCTGAGTCGGTGCGCGGCGCCGACCCCCGCTACTGGGAGGATGTCGCCGTCGGCGACGCCATCCAGCCGGTGGTGCGCGGGCCGCTGACGGTGGCCGACATGATCGCCTGGATGATGGGGGTGGGCTCGCCGCACATCCGCTCCGGCCAGTACTGGCTCGACTATCGCCGGCAGTCACCGAAGATCGCGGTCAAGGATCCGCAAACCGGCATTCCACAGGCGGTCGAGCGGGTGCACTGGGATTCCTACATGGCGGCCGAGATCGGCATGCCCGCGCCCTACGACTACGGCTCGCAGCGCGGCGCCTGGGCCACCCACCTGATCACCAACTGGGCGGGGGATGACGGTTGGGTGGCTGAAGTGTTCGCCAAGTTCCGCGGCATGAATTTCTTGGGCGACACGGTGTGGATTCGCGGCCGCGTCATCGACCGCTGGCGCGGCGCCAAGTCCGGCATCGGCTATGTCTCCTGCGAGATCGAAGGTGTCAACCAACGCGGTGAAAACATCATGCCCGGCAGCGCTGTGGTAGCCCTGCCGTCGCGCGGCGCGCCGCTGCCGGCGACGCCAATCGATCACGAGGCCGACGGCCGGGCGGCCTGAGATGGGTGCGTTGCAGGGAGTCGGCAGGCCGCTCGACGGCATCCGCGTGCTCGACTTCAGCCACGCGGCGGCAGCGCCATTCGCCAGCATGTTCATGGGTGACCTGGGTGCCGAAGTGATCAAGATCGAGAAACCGAAGCATGGTGACGGCAGCCGCTCGATGGGCGTGCCGATGCCGATGCTGGGGCCGAAGGATTCCGACTACTTCGTAAGCCTGAACCGCAACAAGAAGGGCATCGTGCTCGACTTGGCGCAGGCGCAAGGCGCGGCGCTGGCGCGACGGCTGGCGGCGCTAAGCGATGTGGTGATCGAAAACTTCCGGCCGCAGGTGATGGGGCGCCTGGGCCTTGGGTTCGAAGACCTGCGCAGCCTTCGGCCTGGCCTGGTCTATTGCTCGATCTCCGCTTTCGGCGACAGCGGCCCCTGGTGCGAGCGGCCAGCCAACGACATCATCATGCAAAGCGTGACCGGCCTGATGGGAGTCACGGGGGAGGTCGGTGGCGGCCCGGTGCGTATCGGCGCCCCGATTGCGGATTTTTCCAGCGGCCTGTTCGGCCTCTCCGGCGTGCTGGCGGCGCTGTTCGCACGCGAGCGCTTTCCGCAAGGGCAGCACATCAAGGTGGCGATGCAGGAGGCCTCGCTCAACATGATGTGCAACTACATTCCGTCGGTCGTAACCCTCGGCCACAAGATCGAGCGTCTGGGTCGCGGCCATGCGCAGATCGTGCCCTACCAGGCCTTCGTCTGTGCCGACAGCGAATATGTGATGGTCGGTGCCTTCACTCGCGGCTTCTGGCACAACCTGTGTCGCGCCCTCGGGCGCGACGAGTGGATCAGCGACCCGCGCTTCAAGTCCAATCCGGCACGGCTGGCCAACCGTGCGGTGCTAGTGGGCGAACTTGAGCGCATTTTCGCCAAGCAGCCGCGCGACTATTGGCTTGCCGTTCTGGACGCCGCGGACGTGCCGAACAGCCCGGTGCTCGAACTGCACGACGCGGTGCATACCGAGCAGGTGAAGCACAACGGTTCGATCGGCGCGGTGGATCATGGCGGTCACCCGGTGCAACTCGCCGCCTGCCCGATCAAGGCCGGCCAATGGTCCGCGGCGCCGGCAGCAGCTTCGCCCCGCCTGGGCGCGGATACGCGCGCGGTGCTGGAGTCGCTACTGGGTTTGGGCGCTCTCGAATGCGCCGACCTGGCGGCGCGCAATGTCGTGGAGTTCGCAGAATGAAGAGATACCGTTTCCAGGCTGCCTGCCTGGCCGCCTTGCTGTTTCTTGTATGCAACGCCACCAGTGCCGAGTACCCCGAGCGGCCGGTGCGCCTGATTGTGCCGTTCGCGCCCGGCGGCGGCGCCGACCTCACCTCGCGCCTGATCTCGCAACGCCTGCCCGATCTTCTCGGCCGCCAGGTGGTGGTGGAAAACCGTGCCGGCGGCGCCAGCAACATCGGCTCCGAAGCAGTCGCGCGCGCCGCGCCGGATGGTTACACCTTGCTGCTGGGCTCGCTCTCGACTTCGGTCAATGCCAGCCTGTTTCCCAAGTTGTCGTTCAATGTGCTCAAGGATTTCGAGCCGGTCTCGCTGCTGGCCACTGTGCCGTTGATGGTGGTGGTACATCCGTCGTTTCCCGTGCAATCGATCGCCGACCTGATCGCCGCCGCCCGAGCCAGACCCGGCGCGCTCAACTATGCCTCCGGCGGGCTGGGCTCGGCCAACCATGTCGCTGGTGAACTGTTCAAGAGCATGGCCGGCGTGCAGATCACCCATGTGCCCTATAAGGGCGGCGGCCCGGCGCTGGCCGACCTGTTGGGCGGGCATGTGGGTCTGCTCATCAGCACGGTGACCTCGACCCATGATCTGGTGAAAAGCGGTCGCCTGCGCGCGCTGGCGACCACCGGAGCCAAGCGCTCGATCGTGGCCCCCGAATTGCCCACGGTGGCCGAAGCGGGGCTGCCGGGCTATGCGGTCGAGGCATGGTATGGCGTATTGGCGCCGGCCGGCACGCCGCGTGCGATTGTCGAGCGGCTCTCGGGCGATCTGGCGCGCATCCTGCAATCGGCCGAAGGGCGCGACGCGCTGCGTGCCCAGGGCGCTGAAGCCGTCGGCAACACGCCGGAAGAATTCGCACGCTACCTGCGCGCCGAAGTCGACAAATGGGCGAAGATGGTCAAGGCGCAGGGTTTGCGCGGTGAATAGGAGGGCGTGATGGATTTCAGATTGTCCGATCAGCAGCGCAGTATGGTGGGCGCGGTGCGCGACCTGGCCAGGGGTGAATTTCGCGGCCGCGCGGCACGCTATATGGACGGCACCTTTCCGTGGGAAAACATCCATGCGCTGGCGAAAATGGGCGTGCTCGGCATGTCGGTGCCGGAGGAATACGGCGGCACCAACCTGAGTGTGCTCGATACCGCCCTGGTGCTCGAAGAGATCGCCAAGACCTGCTACGTGACGGCGATGGCGGTGATGGGCGAGGTGGGGGTGCAGACCCGTATCATCTCGACCTTCGCACCGGAACATGTGAAGCGGCGCATCCTGCCCGGCGTGTGCACCGGCGAACACATTCTGGCGGTATGCATGACCGAGCCGCATGCCGGCACCGACGTCGCGCGCTACCGCACCAACACCGATATCAAAGGTGACCGCGCGATTCTCAATGGGGTGAAAACCCTGATCAGCCGGGTCGATGAGGCGCAGGCATTCGTGGTCTTTTCGCGCATCGACAAGCGCCCCGGGCGCGAAGGCATCGGCTGTGTGCTGATCGAAAAGGGTACGCCGGGTTTTTCGGTGACCAGTCGCTACCACACCATGGGCGGCGAGAACCTGGCCGAGATCCGCTTCGAGAACTGCGAGTTGCCGCTGGAAAACGTGATCGTCCAGGAAGACGGCTTCCGCAAGCTGCTCAACGCCTTCAACACCCAACGCTGCCTGAACCCGAGCATCTCGTTGGGCTTAGCTGAAGGCGCCTTCGAGGAGGCGATCAAATACGCGCGTGAACGCCACGCCTTCGGCCATTCGATTTCCGAGTTCCAGGGCATGCGCTGGAAGTTCGCCGACATGTATCGAGACATCGAGGCAGGGCGCAGTCTCTTGTACCGCGCCTGCATGACCGCCAACCCGTTCCCCGACCCGCACGAGGCGGCGATCGCCAAGATGTATTGCAACGAGATGTCGCTGCGCATCACCAGCGAGGCGATCCAGGTGCATGGCGGCTATGGCTTCACCGAAGAATTCCCGGTGTCGCGTTTTTATCGCGGCGCGCGCTACGGTACGTTGGGCGGCGGCACCACCGAGACCCTGAAGGACTTAGTCGGGCGCAAGCTGTTCGCTGACTTCAGCGAAACCGACGGTTTCCTCGGCATGAAAACATTCTGATCCTGGAGACAAAGCCTTGACCACGACTGCGACACAAGGCCAGCCCCTTTCGGGCGTGGTGGTGATCGACCTCTCGCACATCTACAACGGGCCCTACGCCACCTTCCTGATGGCGATGGCTGGTGCGACGGTGATCAAGATCGAACCACGCGGCGGCGAGCATCTGCGGATTCGCGCAAACCTGGGTGGTGCGGCGCTGCCCTTCGCCATGTTGAACAGCAACAAGAAGATGGTGACCCTGAACCTGAAGAGCGAACGCGGCCGTGCGGTCTTCATGGAGATGATCGAAAAAGCCGACGTGCTGGTGGAGAACTTCGCGCCCGGCGTCACTGAGCGCCTGGGCCTGGGCGCCGCCACCTTGCAGGCGGCCAATCCGCGCCTGATCTACGCCTCGAGTTCCGGTTTCGGGCGCTCCGGCCCGTATCGCGACTACCCGGCCATGGACCTCACCGTGCAGGCGATCTCGGGGGTGATGAGCATCACCGGCTTTCCGGACCGCCCGCCGGTCAAGGCCGGGCCGGCTCTGTGTGACTTCTTCGCCGGTGTGCACCTGTATGGCGGCATCATGACCGCCTTGTACGAGCGTGAAAAAACCGGCAAGGGGCGTACGGTGGAAGTCTCGATGCAGGAATCGGTCTATCCGTCCTTGAGTTCCAACCTCGGCATGTATCACGGCCACGGCAACAAGGTGCCGCCGCGCACCGGCAACCGCCATGGCGGCATGGC
>JAYVWK010000101.1:0-3752 GCA_043786185.1 Burkholderiales bacterium | reverse complement strand
AGCAGATCCGCCTCGGCGTCCGGCTTCCACTCGGCCATGGTGAAGGTGTTCGACACGATGCGCGTGCCCGGCCTGAGTTCGAGGATCTTCGGCCGCAGTTTGCGATTGATCTCGGGCAGGAGGAACATGGTGAGCACGGTGGCCTCGGCGAAACTGGTCTCGTACAGGTCCGCCTTGACGAAGCTGGCACGCTCGGTCATGCCCGCGGCCGCCGCCTGGCGCTTGGAATACTCGACCATGTCCGGGTTGTACTCGATGCCCAGCGCCCGCGCACCCAGCCTGGCCGCGGTGATCACGGTGCGGCCGTCACCCGAGCCCAAGTCGATCACCACGTCCTGCGGGGTCACCTTGGCCATCGCGAGCATCTTGTCGACCACCACCTGCGGGGTCGGTAGCCAGATCACGTCCTTGCCCTGCTGGCCCGAACGCGGCTCGTAGGGTTTTTCTGTCGTGGGCGCGGCAGGCGTGGTTTGCGCACCGGCCAAGCCGGTGAAACCGATGATGCAGGTGAATATGAGGGCGGCAAACTTGAGCGGGGTAACGCGGAACATCGGGACACTCCTTGTGGGTCGAAATTGCGGGAAATGGTTGCCGCGTTGTATTGGGGCGGTTACAGCGGCTGGATATCGGCCAGTTTGACAATCTTCTGGTAGGTCGTGATCTGCTCGCGCACAAAGCGCGCGAATTCGTCGGGCTTCATTGGCGCAGGCGTAATGCCAAGCTTGGCAAACTGCTCGCGCACCTCGGGCACTTGCAAAATAGCGCTGACCTGGGCATTGAGCTTGTTCACCACCGCGGCCGGCGTGCCTGCGGGTGCCCACATGCCAAACCACAGCGTGATGTCAAAGTCAGCCAGCCCCTGCTCGGCCAGTGTCGGCACCTCCGGCAGCACCTCGGCGCGCTTGCGGGTGGAAACCCCCAGGGCGGCGAGCCTGCCCTCCTTCATTTGCCCGACCACCGTATTGATCGGCGCCATGTAGAACGCGGTGCGCCCGGCCATCGAATCCTGGATCGCCTCCGGAGAACCCTTGTACGGAATGTGCAGCATTTTCAGGCCCGCCACCTGGGCGAAGTATTCGGCTGCCAGGTGGGTGGAACTGCCAATGCCGGCGGACGCAAACGGAATGGCGCCCGGCTTGGCCTTGACCGCATCGATCAAGCTCTTGATGGTCGGATAGCTGCCGCCCTTGGCGGTGACCATCACATAAGGCGTGATGCCCAGAATCGCCACATCGAGCAGGTCTTTGAGGGGATCGTAGGGCAGCGTCTTGTAGATCGCGGGATTGGCGGCATGCGAAGCCGACTGCACCAGCAACGTGTAGCCGTCGGCGTCGGCTTTCACCACCGCTTGGGTCCCGATCTGGCCGCCCGCACCCGGCCGGTTCTCAACTGTCACCGGCTGCTTCCAGGCTTCGCTCAAGTGCCGCGCGACGATGCGGCCGGCGATGTCGGCGCCGGACCCGGCGGTCAGCGGAACGATGAACCGGATCGGCTTGTGCGGGTACTCCTGCGCCGGGGCGACAGTTGCGCAAAGCGACAGCGCCGCCAGGGTGGCCAATCTGATCAGGTGCTTCACGCGTTCTCCTCGTGCATGTGCGGGGTCAGGCAAGTGCGGGCAAGCATTTGCCTGCGCGACCCGGGAAGGAGCGCCACGCAAAATTGAACGCCGCCGCTGCTTGCGCAATGCTGGGTCGCTGCGCATATTACCGGGGAACGATGTCCACCTCTTTGCCAACCCTGCAGCGCCGCCAATGGCGCACCGGCCCTACGTCGACCTTCAATCGGGCCACCTGGCGCCAGCGTTTGACTCGCATCAGCGAAGATCTGCAGTTCCTTTCCGACAGCGACAAGGACTTAATTCCGGGACGCTCGATCGTCGCCCGACTCAGCAGTCCGCCCGCTGGCTACCTAACGACCGCCGCGCAGCCGCGACGCCCAGTCGCGCTCCACCGCCGCCATGTCCGCGGCGACGTCGGCGGCATCCTTGAACGCAAGGGCGAAGGCTAGGCGATCCTCCATCAGCGACCTGAATGCACCGTCGGCCATCGCGGCACGCGCCCCCGCGGTGAGTTCGGCGATGGCGACCGGCGGGGTGCCCGGCGGTGCCCACAGGCTGAAGGCGTTGAGCAGAGTCTCGCCGATGGCCAGCTCTGCGAAGGTCGGAATTTTCGGCGCGCGCGGGTGCCTGGCAGCCGCGGAGACGGCGATGCCGTGGGTGGCGCCGGAAGCGACATTGCCGATACCGTCGCCGAAGGTCACTATCTGCATGTCGACGGTGCCACCGAGCAACGCGGCATGCGCTGGCGCGGCGCCGCTGAAAGGCGCATAGACGCCGCTGATGCCGCTGCGGCGCAGCAGGTCGTCGACGGTGTATTCGATGATGCCGCCCGCCGACGGCCCACCAATCTTGATGCCGCCAGGGGTGCGCAGCGCGTAGGCGCGAACCTTGGCCCATGAGTCCAGGCCGGAACCTGCGCGGGATTGCAAAAAATTGTAGGGCGTCTGGGCAAACTGGCACACCGGCACCAGCGTCTTCCACGGCTCGTAATCGAAGCTTGCCGAGGCGAAGAAGCCGACCCACGCGATCGCCGGCATCAGGAGAATGGTGGCGCCATCGGGCGCGGCACGGCGCACCGCGTCGGTGCCGATGCGTGTATTGCCGCCGGCACGGTTCTCGACGATGACGCTCTTCGACAGCGCAGCCCCAAGCGGAACTCCCAGTGCCCGCGCCTGCGCGTCGACGCCGCCGCCGGGGGCGCCGCGGTTTCGGTGTTGCCTTCGCCATAGAAGGCGAAACCGGTGCCGGCTTCGGCAGCCCGGTCGAACGCGGCAAGATTGGCCAGGGTCGCGCCGGGATAGAGCAGGCGCAGGGTGGCAAGCGCCGCCCCACCGACGCAGGCGAAGCGCAGCCCGCGGCGCCGCGCGTGGGCGGTGACCACGCCCTCGGCGTAGGCGGCGGCGTGGGTCGGTGCGCTGCTGTCGGCGAAAACGATGCCACGCCCGGGGAACGCAGTGCCCAGGCGGGCCGCCGGCCAGTAACCGTGGGACTGCACGTGCACCAGGGCGCCCGTCGGCAGCGACTCGACTATTGCAGACATCCGTGGCAGCAGTTCGGTGGCGGGGATGTCGATCACGACCGCTTCGGCGCCTGCCAACGTGGCGGCAACCGCCGCCGGCGCCGGCCACCAAGCCACCTCGAAACCGCGCAAGGCCAGGTCCGCAGCCACCGCAGGCGCGATGTTTAGACTGGAATGACCGATGACAGCAACCCGCATGCAGCCCCGCGCAAGCATCCAAATAGACGCGACTGAGCTTACGAGCTCGCGACTACATAGTCAACCCGGCTTCGCGGCGGCCGACGCAGCGCCGACGCCGCTAGAATCCAACTCGCCCGACGGCGGCACACGGGCGATCGATAGTTCTCACCTGACAGCAACGCCGGAACACCACACGCCCTCACCAATGAACATCCTTCTCGTCACCTGCCACCCCGAACCGCGTTCGCTCAACGGCGCGCTGCGCGACCATGCACTTCTGGTCCTTGAGCGATTGGGCCATCAGGTCGAGCAATCCGATCTCTACGCGATGAAGTGGAAAGCGGTGGTCGACGCCGACGACTTTCCGGGCGAGGAACGCGGCGCTCGCCTGGCGGTAGGCGCCGCCTCGCGCCGCGCCACCGATGGCGGGTCGTTGACTGCGGACGTCTTGGCCGAGCAGGCCAAGCTGTTGCGAGCCGATGCCGTGATCCTGCA
>JAYVWK010000100.1:0-3684 GCA_043786185.1 Burkholderiales bacterium | reverse complement strand
CTTTTTTTCAGCCAGGCCGGGAGCGGATTTTGCGAACGCGCCAGGCGTGAATATCTGCGCGCAGTGCGCATTTTCGGCTTTTACGTGGCCCCGGTCGCCATGCGCCAGAGCGCCGACGCGCATCAGCGCGTGGTGAGCGAAATGCTCGCCATGGCCGGCACCAGCGACGCCTATGCGACGCTTAACCGAGGAAGCGCGCATCGCGTTGCTCGAGACCGATCTGGCACGGCCGCGCCTGCTGCGCCGCCATCGCGCCGGCAATACTGATGAGCGCATCAAGCGCGGTATCCACCTTTCGATCAACCGCATCGCCGCCGGCCTGCGCAATAGCGGCTAGCTTCTGCAACAATTAGCGCATGTGCCCTGCGCACCACCCACGCCACCGTCACCCTCAAGCGAGAACCTCATGTTGAAGAACAAAACCGCTATCGTCACCGGCTCCACCAGCGGCATTGGCCTTGGCATCGCGCGCGCGCTGGCCGCCGACGGCGCCAACATCATGCTCAACGGCTTTGGCGACGCCGCCGTGATCGAGGGCCTCAAGAAAGAAATCGCAGCGGCCGGGGTCAGGGTCGAGTATCACCCGGCCGACATGACCCGCCCGGCTGAAATCGCCGATCTGGTCAGGCAGACCGCCGCGCGCTTAGGCAGCGTCGACATCCTCATCAACAACGCCGGCATCCAGCATGTCGCGCTGATCGAGGATTTCCCGCCCGAGCGTTGGGACGCGATCATCGCGATTAACCTGAGCTCGGCCTTCCACACCATGCAGCATGCGCTGCCGCTGATGAAGGCGCAAAAATGGGGGCGCATCATCAACATCGCCTCAGCCCACGGTCTGGTGGCCTCGGCGCAAAAATCGGCCTATGTGGCGGCCAAGCACGGCATCATTGGCCTGACCAAGGCGGCGGCGCTTGAAACCGCGCAGGCCGGTGTCACGGTCAACGCGATCTGCCCGGGCTGGGTATTGACCGCGCTGGTGCAAAAGCAGATCGACGCGCGCGCTGCCGCACAGGGCATCAGCGCGGATGCCGCCAAACGCGACCTGCTGGGCGAAAAGCAGCCGTCGATGGAGTTCGTCACGCCCGAGCAACTCGGTGCGCTCGCGGTATTCCTGTGCAGCGAGGCGGCAGCGCAAATCCGCGGCGCCAGCTATGTGGTTGACGGCGGCTGGACCGCGCAATGACAGGCACGGGCGCTTGATTGCGCAAGCACCCGTGCTGGCCTACGAGCCAAGGTGATCCTTGAAGTAATGAGCTTCATTGAAAGAGGCCACCCAGGCCGGGCGGTAGACCACCAGCAAGGTCAGCAGCGATGCCAGCGCGCTGCACCCAAGCCCGGTTTCAGCCCTTATCGAAGCCCTGGCCGTTGTGTTCGCCAAGCTTGGGGCCGCGCCCGCGAATCCGGCCCGGTGTGCGCGAAAGCTTGGGCACCACGCCAGGCACCATCAGGTCCATGCCGTTGTCGAGTGTCATCTTTTGGATCATGCCACGCGCCAGGTACTGCGGGTCGCGCACGATATCGGCGATCGAGTAAATCTTGCTGGCCGGCACCTGCGCCGCCTCCAGCGCTTCCAGCAGGAATGCCGCGTTATGCGCCGCGCACCAGGCGCCGATGCCGGCATCGAGCTCGGCGGCGCGCGCCGCACGCCCGGCGTTGTCGGCCAGGCCGGGATCGTCCGCCCAGTCGTCGCGCCCCATCAACTGGGCTAAGCGCTTGAAGATCGAATCACCGTTGCCGCCGATCACGATATGCAGCGCATCCTTCGAGGTATAGGTGTTCGAGGGGACGATGCCGGTCAGGTTAGTGCCGGTGCGCTCGCGCAGCGTGCCATCGTAGGAATACTCCGGCAGTGTCGCCTCCATCATGTTGAACACCGCTTCGTAGAGTGCTACGTCGACCATCTGGCCTTCGCCCGTGCGATTGCGATGATTGAGGGCCATCAGGATGCCGATCACGCCGTGCAGCGAGGCAATCGCGTCGCCGATCGAAAGGTTCATGCGCACTGGCGGCCGGTCGGGAAAGCCGCTCACGTAGCGCATGCCGCCCATCGATTCGGCGATCGCGCCGAAGCCGGCTAAGTCACGCATCGGGCCGGTCTGCCCGAACCCGGAAATGCGCAGCATGATGAGGCCGGGGTTGTCGCGCGCCAGCGCCTCATAGCCCAGGCCCCACTTTTCCAGCGTGCCGGGGCGAAAATTCTCGATCACCACGTCCGCCTCCAGCGCCAGCTTGCGCGCCGCCGCCTGGCCCTCGGGCGAGCGCAGGTCGAGAGTGATGGATTTCTTGCCGCGCGACTGCACATGCCACCAAAGCGACGTGCCTTCATGCAGCTTGCGCCAGTAGCGGATCGGGTCACCGCCCTGGTTCTTGGCGTCGGCCGGCGGCTCGACCTTGATCACGTCGGCACCAAAATCGGCGAAGAACTTTCCGGCGAACGGCCCGGCGATCAGCTGCCCGAGTTCCAGGACTTTGAGGTTGGAAAGCGGGCCGGCAGAGGTGGTGCTTGCAATGCTCATGTGAATCCGATGTTCGTTTCAGGGTGCGCGGCACATTTTAGCGCCGACACTCCTGCGGAAGGCTGGCGGGACCTGTCCCCACAGCCGTTTCAATCGACGATGAACAAGCGCGCACCGACCGCTGTGCTGGAGCGATGCGCCTCGGCGCCGTCTGCCACCTGGTAGCTCATGCCAGGGGTCAGCGTGAGACGGCGGCCGTCTGCCAGCTCGGTATCGAGCCGGCCTTCGAGACACAGCAGCACATGCCCCTTCTGGCACCAGTGATCGGCCACGTAACCTGGCGTGTACTCGACCATACGCACGCGAACCTGATTGTCCGCCGGCCCGAAGTTGCGGGTGCGCCACAGCGCCATGCCGCGCACGCCATCGACCACATCACCCGGGTGTTCCGTAGCCTCCACCGTCGACCAGTCGACGGTGGAGAAGGGGATTTCCGACATACGCATTGCTGCTGCCTCCAGGACATCGCCCGCCTAATGCGACATGCCCTGCAAAAACGTTCGGCGTCGCACCGCTCACTCGACAATAGCCAAATCAAAGTCCAGCGGCGTCATGGCCGCGTTGCGCCTCAGGTATCGCGCCGGTCGGCAAACGCATGCGCGATGGTACCGGGATCCACATATTCGAGTTCACTGCCCACCGGCACCCCACGTGCCAGGCGCGTGACCTTCAGGCCGCGCGCTTTCAAGGCTTCGGACAAATAGTGCGCCGTGGCCTCGCCCTCATGCGTGAAATTGGTTGCCAGCACCACTTCCCGGACCACCCCGTCGCTGGCGCGCGTGATCAGGCGCTCGACGCCAACCTCCTTAGGCCCGATGCCGTCGAGCGGCGAAATCCGCCCCATCAGCACAAAGTACAGGCCGCGATAGGCCTGCGTCTGCTCCATCATGCCCAGATCGGCCGGGGTTTCCACCACGCAAAGCTGGGAGGCGTCGCGCCGGCCCGCGCTGCCGGCATCGCACAGGTCGCACAGCTCGACTTCGGTGAAGCTGTTGCACAGGCGGCAACGCTGCATGCGGTGCGCAGCTTCGGCCAGTGAATGCGCGAGGCGCAGCGCGCCCGGGCGGTCATGTTGCAACAGATGGAAGGCCATGCGTTGCGCCGATTTCGGCCCGACGCCGGGCAATACGCGCAGCGCCTCGATCAGTTCCTGGAGCGCCACAGG
>JAYVWK010000099.1:0-7642 GCA_043786185.1 Burkholderiales bacterium | reverse complement strand
ACTTCGGTGGTACCGCCACCGATATCGACCACCATCGACCCGGTGGCTTCCGACACCGGCAATTCGGCGCCGATCGCCGCCGCCATCGGCTCCTCGATCAGGTAAACCTGCGAGGCGCCGGCTCCCAGGGCCGATTCGCGGATCGCGCGGCGCTCGACTTGGGTCGAGCCGCACGGCACGCAGATGATGATGCGCGGCGACGGCGACAACAGGCGCGATTCATGCACCCGCTTGATGAATTGCTTGAGCATCTGCTCGGTGACGGTGAAGTCGGCGATCACGCCGTCCTTCATCGGCCGGATCGCGGTGATGTTGCCCGGCGTCTTGCCCAACATCAGCTTGGCTTCCTTGCCGACCGCCTGGATGGTTTTTTTGCCGCTCGGGCCGCCTTCCTGGCGGATCGCGACCACCGAAGGTTCGTCTAAGACGATGCCTTTGCCACGTACGTAGATCAGCGTGTTGGCGGTGCCAAGATCGATGGCCAGATCGTTCGAGAAGTAGCTGCGCAAAAAACCGAACATGAAAAGCTTTCTGAAGCCAGCCCGCAAACCGCACCGGATGCGCGCGTAGCCTTGGCCAAGACTGCACAAGATAACCGCAAATTCTACCTTATAATCAGCTCAATCTTCCTCTGCACCGAGCACGGCGGCACACCATGCATGCGCCCGCCAACCGCCTCCGGCCTGGCCCCAAACCACATGGCTTTGAACATTGACGATGTCACGCGCGTCGCGCACTTGGCGCGCATCGAGATTTCCGCCGCTGAAGCCGCAGCCACGCTGGCACAGTTGAATGATATTTTCGGCATGATCGAGCGCATGTCGAAGGTCGACACCAGCGGCATCGAACCGATGTCGCACCCGCTGGGCGGGGTGCAACGCCTGCGCGAGGACCGCATCACCGAAGCCGACGCACGCGCGGCCAACATGAAAAACGCGCCCGAGGTACAGGACGGATTGTTCCTGGTGCCCAAGGTGATCGAATAGACCCATGTTCGAAAGTTCCGTCGCAGAGTTGTCGCGCCTGCTTGCCCGCGGCGAAGTCTCCGCCGTTGAGTTGGCGCAGCTTTATCTGGCGCGCATCGAAAGGTTTCGCGCTCTCAACGCATTTCTCGACGTGCGTCCCGAAGTGACGCTGGCCCAGGCGCGCGCTGCCGATGCGCAGCGCAGCGCCGGGCGCGCCACCCCGCTCACCGGCGTACCGGTCGCGCACAAGGACATTTTCGTCACCCGCGACTTCGCCTCCACCGCGGCCTCGAAGATGCTCGCGGGCTACATGAGCCCGTTCGATGCCACCGTGGTGGCAAACATGGGCGCGGCCGGCATGGTCACCCTGGGCAAGCTTAACTGCGACGAGTTCGCCATGGGCTCGTCGAACGAGAACAGCGCCTACGGCAACGTCCGCAATCCATGGGATGAAAAGGCTGTGCCCGGTGGCAGCTCGGGCGGCTCGGCCAGCGCGGTCGCCGCGCGCATCGCACCAGCGGCCACCGCGACGGACACCGGTGGCTCGATTCGCGAACCGGCGGCATTTTCCGGCATTACCGGCATCAAACCAACCTATGGCCGCGCCTCGCGCTGGGGCATGATCGCCTTCGCCTCAAGCCTCGATCAGGCCGGCATCATGACGCAATCGGCTGAAGATGCCGCCATGATTTTCAATGCGATGCTGGGTTTCGATGCCCGCGATTCGACCAGCATCGATCGAGCGCCGGAAGACTACACGCGCGATCTCGGCAGATTCGTCAAGGGCCTGCGCATCGGACTGCCCAAGGAATTTTTCGGCAAGGGTTTGCAGCCCGACGTCGAGGCGGCGGTGCGCGCCGCCCTGGCCGAATACGAGAAAATGGGCGCGATACTGACTGAGATCTCGCTGCCCAACGCCGAGCTCGGCATACCGGTGTATTACGTGATCGCGCCGGCGGAGTGTTCGAGCAACCTGTCGCGCTTCGACGGTGTGCGCTATGGCCACCGCGCCGCCAACTACAGCGATCTGGCCGACATGATCAAGAAGTCGCGCGCCGAAGGCTTCGGCCCGGAACCCAAACGGCGCATCCTGATCGGCGCCTACGTGCTGTCCCATGGCTATTACGATGCCTACTACCTGAAGGCGCAACGGGTACGCCGGATCATCGCCGACGAATTCCAGCAGGCCTTTCGTACGTGCGACATCATCGCCAGTCCGGTCACCACCAGCGTCGCTTTCGGCTTCGGAGAAAAGGCCGCCGATCCGCTGGCGATGTACCTGTCCGACCTCTACACCATACCCGGCAGCCTGGCGGGCCTGCCCTGCATGAGCGTGCCCTGTGGCTTCGGCGCACGCAAGCTGCCGGTCGGACTGCAACTCACGGCCAACTACTTTGAGGAGTCGAAGCTGCTGGGCGTGGCGCATCGCTACCAGCAAGCGACCGATTGGCACAAACGCCTGCCTCAGGGAATCGAATAATGGCCAAGCTTGACGCTATCCACACCAAGCTTATCGATGCTTCCAAGCTGCTTGACGAGGCCGCGCGCGACATGCGCGACGGCACCGGCATGCCGTCCGAGCAGGTCGCCAGGATCGGCTCGGCGATGGCCGAGCTGATGCTGGTACGCCATCAAATCTATCTCTTGCGGCCTGACTTGATGCCCGCATATCTGAAGGGCGAGGAAGAGTAAGCCATGCGCAGCCAGTGGGAGGTTGTCATCGGGCTGGAAACCCACGCCCAGTTGGCAACCCGTTCGAAAATCTTTTCCGGCAGCGCGACGCGATTCGGCGCCGCGCCCAACGCCCAGGCCAGCGCGATCGACATGGCCCTGCCCGGCGTGCTGCCGGTGCTCAACGCCGGCGCGGTCGAATGCGCGATCAAGTTCGGCTTAGCCGTTGGCGCCACCATCGCGCCACGTTCGATCTTTGCGCGCAAGAATTACTTCTACCCCGATCTGCCCAAGGGCTACCAGATCAGCCAGTACGAGATGCCGGTGGTCCAGGGCGGCGCGCTGACCATCATGGTCGACGGGGCGCAGAAAACCGTGCATCTGACGCGCGCCCATCTCGAAGAGGACGCCGGCAAATCGCTGCATGAAGACTACCAGGGCATGTCGGGCATCGACTTGAATCGCGCCGGCACCCCGCTTCTGGAAATAGTCACCGAACCGGAAATGCGTTCTAGCGCCGAAGCGGTGGCCTATGCCAAGGCCTTGCACAGCCTGGTGACCTGGCTGGGCATTTGCGATGGCAACATGCAGGAGGGCTCGTTCCGCTGCGATGCCAACGTGTCGGTGCGACCAACGGGGCAAAAGGAATTCGGCACCCGCTGCGAAATCAAGAACCTCAACTCGTTCCGCTTCATGGAAAAAGCCATCGAGTTCGAAATCAGCCGCCAGATCGAACTGATCGAGGACGGCGGGCGCGTGGTACAGGAAACCCGCCTCTACGACCCGGATCGCGATGAAACCCGCTCGATGCGCAGCAAGGAAGACGCGATGGACTATCGCTACTTTCCCGACCCCGATCTGTTGCCGCTGGAAATCACCGCGGCGACCATCGAGCGCATTCGTGGCAGCATGCCCGAATTGCCACAAGCCATGCGCGCGCGCTTCGAAACCGCATTCGGTCTCTCGGCCTACGACGCCAACACCCTTACTGCATCCCGCTCGCTCGCCAGCTACTTCGAGACCACCTTGAGCGCCTTCGGTGGAGAAGCGAAACTGGCGGCGAACTGGGTGTCCGGCGACCTGCTGGGACGCTTGAACGAGGCAGGGCTGGAAACCGCCGACGCCCCGGTTACGCCCGGGCAATTGGCCGGGCTCCTCAAGCGCATCGCCGATGGCACCATATCCGGAAAGATGGCCAAGGATGTGTTCGCAGTGCTGTGGCAAGATGCCGCGGAAGGCAGGAGCACCAGCGCCGATGCGGTGATCGAAGCCCGGGGCCTGAAGCAGATCAGCGATGTTGAAGCGATCGAAAAGATCATCGACAACGTGCTGAAGGCGAATCCAAAATCGGTCGAGGAATTCCGCGCCGGCCGTGAAAAAGCCTTCAACGCACTGGTGGGCCAGGTCATGAAAGCCAGCATGGGCCGCGCCAATCCGGCGCAAGTCAACGAGATTTTGCGGCGCAAACTCGCTGCCTGAGATGCTCTCCGGATTCACCCTGGTGTTGCGCCCCGCAATCGCCGGTACAAAAGAAATCGATGGATTTTGGTCGAAGGCAAGGCGCAAACCGCGGCGATGCTCATGACTGATCGGGCCGGCCAAGCTACTTTTTCGAAGTGCGCTCCGGAGTCAGCACGCCGGTGAGCACCATGTAGCGCTTCTTGTCTTCGTCGAATTTGACATTGACTTGCGCCACTTCGCTTTTCTTGGACCCGAACAGGTGCTTTTCGGCCTTCAGCGCAGCTTCGTTTTCGTCGAGCCTGCGCTTCAAGTCTGATGGCATCTGCTTTTTCTTGTAGAACTCGCTCTCGGACCGGTTCTCCAGTGCCTGGCGTTCAAGCATGGAGATGCGTCGCTCCGACTCGCGCGCTTCCCGCTCGACCTGGGCTAAGGCACGCTGCCGCTTGCTTTCGATATCTTCGACATTGGCGTAAGTGTTTAGCAAGGCCTTGTCGCGACGCGCCTGCTCGCGGCGACGCTCGTCGTCTTCGCGCTTTTTCTGATCCTCGATTTCGCGCGCGGCGATTTGCTCGGGCGTCAACGGCGCCTCGATCTTCTTGACCGTCGCGCCCTGCCCCGACAGCACGCGCCCCTCACGGCCTTGGCATTCCGGCAGCGGTCGATCGGAGGTGATGGTCTTGCCGTTGGCATCCTTGCAGGTGTAGATGCGGGTCTGCGCAAGCACAAGGCCGCTCGCCACACAGATTCCGGCGACAACTAGCATGCGACCAAACGCTTGCATGGACAATTTCAGTCTCCATCCGTTCCGTAAGTCCGCCGGTAGGCGGCCACCGCATCGCGCGATTGTAGCAACGCCGGATCGGCCGAGTCATCCAGATAACCCAGAACATCGGTCAGGCTGGCAATACAGATAACGGGCACGCCGTACAGTTGGTTGACCTCTTGCACGGCCGAGAGCAGGCCGGCGCCGCGCTCCATGCGGTCCAGCGCGATGACCACACCGGCAACGGTGGCTTCAGCCGCCCGGATCAGTTGCACCGATTCACGCACCGAGGTGCCGGCAGAAATCACGTCGTCGATGATCAGTACGCGACCGGCCAGCTGACGCCCGACGATCACCCCGCCTTCGCCGTGGTCCTTGGTCTCCTTGCGGTTATAGGCGAACGGCACATCGCGCCCGAGGCGCGCCAGCTCGATCGCGGTAGCCGACGCCAGGGGAATGCCCTTGTAGGCCGGGCCGAACAGCATGTCGAAACACGGGCCGTCGGCGACGATGGTCCTGGCATAGAATTCCGCAAGACGCCCGAGCGCCATGCCGTGATCGAATGAGCCGGCATTGAAAAAGTAGGGCGACATCCTTCCTGCCTTGGTCTTGAATTCGCCGAAGGTGAGCACCTTTGATGCGATGCAAAAACGAATGAATTCCTGACGCAGATCAGCCATTTTCCGGGAACAAACGACGCATGC
The DNA here is from genome assembly GCA_043786185.1 of Burkholderiales bacterium. Lineage (GTDB taxonomy): Bacteria > Pseudomonadota > Gammaproteobacteria > Burkholderiales > JAEUOS01 > JAEUOS01. Next base: position 2,078 of record JAYVWK010000099.1, on the reverse strand, counting down.
TGCGGATTATCTCACTCAACTTAAACGGCATTCGCTCGGCGGCCAGGAAAGGCTGCTTTGACTGGCTGCGCAGGCAAAAGGCGGACGCGCTATGCGTGCAGGAGATCAAGGCACAGGAAGCAGACATGACGGCAGACCTGTTGATGCCGGGCGCACCGCGCAGCGCCTTGAACGGACATTTCCACTATGCCCAGAAAAAGGGCTACAGCGGTGTCGGTTTGTACAGCCGGCTGGTACCGACGCGGGTGCAGACCGGGTTCGGATCGCGGGAATTCGATACCGAAGGCCGTTACGTATGCGGCGATTTCAATGGCTACTCCGTGGTCTCCCTGTACCAACCTTCGGGCTCCTCGGGCGAGGATCGCCAACAAGCCAAGTTCCGCTTTCTCGACGAGTTCCTACCGCACCTGAAAAAACTCAGAAAAACCCGGCGCGAAGTGGTGATTTGCGGCGATTTCAATATCGCACATCGCGAGATCGACCTCAAGAACTGGAAAAGCAACCAGAAGAACTCGGGCTTCCTGCCCGCCGAGCGCGCCTGGCTCTCGAAGGTGTTCGAGGAGGTCGGTTTCGTCGACGTATATCGCAAACTGCATCCGGAAACGACCGGCGAAGCCTATACTTGGTGGAGCAACCGTGGCGCCGCATATGAGAAAAACGTCGGCTGGCGTCTCGATTACCAGATCGCGACGCCCGGCATCGCAGCCAAAGCCCGTGCCGCATCGATCTACAAGGACCAGCGTTTCAGCGACCATGCGCCACTGACCATCGACTACGACTGGCCGTAAGCGCCCGATTCTCGCGCTCGCCGATCAGCCTCGAACTTGGCCGGCGATATGCCATGTATAGTTTCGGTGACCGGTGGGCGTCAGGGTCGGTATTAAGTGAATACGCAATCGGACGGAAAACAATCAAGGGGAGTTAGCCATGGGCCTGCGACTGAAGTTCAATCTCGTGCTGTCATTCGTGTTCCTGCTCGGACTGGGCGTTTCCGGCTACATTTCCTACGACCTGCTGCACAAGAATGCGCGCGAGGAAGTAGTGCGCAGCGCCGGCGTGATGATGGAAGCGGCATTGTCGATGCGCACCTACACGGTGGAAAAGGTACGGCCCGGGCTGCGCGTCTCGAGTGAAGAATTTCTGCCGCAGGGCGTGCCGGCTTACGGTGCGACACAGATCATGAGTCTGTTGCACAAGAAATATCCGGACTACTTCTACAAGGAAGCCGCGCTCAATCCCACCAATCCGAGCGACCGTGCAACCGAATGGGAGGCCGACATCATCAACGCCTTTCGCAACAACGAAGCCTTGCGCGAAACCAGCGGCACGCGCATGACACCCAACGGCCCCTCGCTCTACCTGGCGCGCCCCTTGCAGATAAAGGACGCCGCCTGCCTGGTGTGTCATACCACCCCGGATATCGCACCGGCAGCCATGGTCAAGGCCTACGGTCCAAGCAACGGCTACGGCTGGAAGTTGAACGAGATCATCGGTGCGCAGGTGGTCTCCGTGCCGATGACCTTGCCGGTCTCCAACGCCAACCGTGCCTTCAACACCTTCATGCTGTCACTGACCGGGGTATTTCTGGTGCTGTTCGTGATTCTCAACGTCATGCTTTCGGTGATGATCGTGCGCCCGATTCGCCACATGTCGGCCGCCGCCGACAAGATCAGCATGGGCGAGATGGATTCCGCGGCGCTGCCCGAATCCGGCAAGGACGAGGTGGCGTTGTTGGCGAAATCGTTCAACCGCATGCGCCGCAGCCTGGAGAAAGCGATCAAGCTGATCGATTCGAACTGATGGCGACAAACGCGTCCGCCCAGCCGATTGAGAACTACAAAATTCATGACAAAAACATGCCTCTGGCGAGACTGTCATGTTTTTGGTAACGATCAATAGATGAGCGCCGATATCGCCCTGCCGGCGGGATTCGCCCTCAACGAATACCGCATTGAAGCCACGCTCGGCGTCGGCGGCTTTGGCCTGACTTACCTGGCCGTCGACAACAACCTCAGCCTCAAGGTGGCCATCAAGGAATATCTGCCCGGCGATATCGCGGTCCGAAACGCCGACAATTC
>JAYVWK010000098.1:0-3115 GCA_043786185.1 Burkholderiales bacterium | reverse complement strand
CTTGAGCTTGCCGGCCTTGATCAGCGGAATCACGGTGGGAATGTTGATGATCATGGCCTGTACCTGGCCGCCCGCCACATCGGCCACACCCGGCGCCGCGCCCTTGTAGGGCACATGCAGCAGATCGATTTTCGCCATCGACTTGAGCAACTCGACCGACAGGTGCGACAGGCTGCCGTTGCCGGCCGAGGCGATGGTCACCCGCCCGGGCTGCTCGCGCGCCATCCTGGCGAAATCCGCATAGGTGGCAGCGGGCATCTCGGCGTTGGTCACCAGCACGTTGGCCGCAGTGGAGATCAGGGCCACAGCGGCGAAGTCGTTGATGCTGTCATAGGGCAGGCGCGGGTAGAGACCGGGCGTGACCCCGTGTGAGCTGCCGTTGCCCAGAAACACGGTGTAGCCATCCGCTGCGGCCTTGGCAACACTGTCGGCGGCGATGCTGCCGCCGGCGCCCGGTTTGTTCTCGATCACGAACTGCTGCCCCAGGGATTCGCTCATGGCTTTGGCCAGCGTGCGCGCCAGCACATCGGAGCCGTCGCCGGCGGTGGCCGGCACCACGATCTTGATCGGCTTCACGGGATACTGCGCGGCTGCGGCGGCGCTCGCGAACAGGGTGACAAGGATGGTGCTGCGGAGAAATAGATGCAAGTTCATGGGTGACGATCAGGGGGTGAGGAAACAGCGGTACTCGTAGGGCGAGGCGTGGATTACCGGGTTTTAGCCGAGCCGCAGGCCGCAGCCCGCCACGGCTTTGCGAATCACCGCCTTCTCGTCTTCGGCCAAGGCAAGCAATGGCCGGCGCACGCTGCCGCCGACCTGGCCGATTTGCTCCATCCAGAATTTGGTGTGCGCCTGCGGCGTGCCCTTGGGCCGCGAATTGCGAAACGCCGCACGCACCGGGTTCAGGCTGTCGCGCACCTTGCGCGCTTCGTCGATGCGACCGGCGAAGGCCAGCGCGGTGTATTCGTTGATGCGCTGGTCGACCGCGGTCTGCATGGTGAAAGGCGGGGTCGAACACAGATAGAGGCGCCAGCCGAGTAGGACGATGTTGTCGAACCACTCTTCTTCGGACGCGGTCGAGACGATGATCTTGTCGCCGGCCATGCGGGTGAGCTTTGCGTATTTTTCACGATCGACGCTGTACTTGATGGCGACGATGTTGGGCAAATCCGCAATCCGCGCGCACAGTTCCGGGCTCATCTCGTAGCCGCAATCCGGGTGGTTCCACAAGGCGATGCCGATGTCGAGTTGTTCGGAGAGGTAGCGGTAGTACTCGTAGACGGTGTCGTCTAAGTCGCGGCCGAAATGCAGGACCGGGCTGTGCACCACGATGTAGTCGGCGCCGATGCTTTGCGAATGGCGCGCCAGGTCGAGCACGACATCCAGATTGGTGTCGGAACACGAGGTGACGATGCCGGCCTTGCCGCGCGCGGCCTCGACCGCCAGCTCGAAGCTGCGCTTGCGCTCGGGCACCGACATCGAGAAAAACTCGCCTTGCTTGCCGCACACGAACAGACCGCCGAGTTTCAGGGTATCGATCCAGTGCTTGAGGTTCGAGCGAAAGCCTGCTTCGTCAAAGCCGAACTGTGCATCGAAGGGGGTGGCGGTGGCGGCCCACACGCCGCGCAAGTGTTCGCGTGCGTATTCCTTGGCGTGGGCTTTTTCGTATTTCATGGTGACTGTCATGGTGATGCCTCCTTGATCGATGTGTTGATGGTACGCCACGGCCGTTGGGCCGTCAGCGGAAAGTCGAGGTCAGTCACCAGGAATGGCGACAAGGCATCGATGGCGGCGTTAAGCAGCGCCGCCGGCACGCCGATGGTGCCGGCTTCGCCCACGCCCTTGGCAAGTTTGGCGAAACGATGCGCCCGGCGTCATCCACCCAGACCAGGCGTTCAAACCGTGGCCGACCGGTTGCGGCAAGAACGGACATGCGCGCGATCACGCAGCCGTAGCGCCAGGCTTCACCCGGCGCGGTGTACACCGATTCGGCAGGCGCGGGTCTTCCACCCGTGCTTGCGGGTTCGGAGAGTCCAGGTGTGACAGCGCACTCATAGTTCTTGGCGGGGAAGCTGCCGACGCCGCGTTGGCGCGGCGCGTGTGGCGGGCGACCAGCGATTACAGCGCGACCGCGTGTCGCGGGCAATCGATATTGTCAGAACGATCGTTCAGAAGAAGCCTGGTCGATTTTCCGTGGTGTCGATGAACTCGACGCGACTGGCAGGCGGGGCCTTTGGGACATCCATCCGATGGATCGGTTCAGTTGAGCCCTTGCGCGCCAGTACACATCGCATATGCACATCATGCCGATCTTCCGGCGCGATGCCAGCGCCTTGCGGATCACGGCAAGAACGCGCGGATGAACTCATAGTAGCTTCGGTTGCCGTCGCGGGAGTGCCGCCGGATGGAGCGGTTTATTTTGTCCATGCGCGCAAGGAACTCCTTTAACGTCGGGCCAGTCGACTCGTTTACTCGCTCGGCCGCTACCAATACGCACCAGTCGACAATTTCCTGAAGCTCCGAATTCACGCTGCTTGGCTCGTTTGCCGCATAACCGAAGCGCTGCTTTACGGCCACCTTTGCTCTCTCAAGGGCATAGGAGCATATTTCGTCGGTGAGACGGCTGTTGCGCTCGTAGGCAGTTTTGAGCCCAGCTTCGATGTTTTGGCAAACATCGAGGTATTTGTCGTCGCCGAAATTCATGGTCGTGGAGAAGGAGTGGTTGACGCTGTCTAGTTTAGTCGCCTGGCTACTTCAACAGTCGCTCTACCGTGTTGAGCCGCTCCATCACGCGGCCGATACCAACCGACATCTTGGCAACGATCAATAGTTCAAGCCGAATATCTGCGGGTCAAAGCGAGATCCATGGCGCTTCAGTAGCGGATTGTTCAAACAGTGACGTGCTCTTCCTGCTGCACCGAAAGTCGCATCCCGACCGCCTTGAGCACCGCGAGAAGTGTCTTGAGGGTTGGATTGCCTTTGGCCGATAGCGCGCGATAAAGCGCTTCGCGGCTGATCCCCGCGTCGGCCGCCACGGCACCGAGCCCGCCATAGGCTTCGGCGACGGTCCGCAATGCCAGCAAGCCGGCGGCACGAGCATCCGGATCATCGAGCG
>JAYVWK010000097.1:0-2703 GCA_043786185.1 Burkholderiales bacterium | reverse complement strand
CGTGGTACCCGCCGGCAGCACCAGGCAGGCCTTGGCCTTCATCGCGCGGTACTGCGCATACATGGCGCCGCCCAGGATGGCCACCGTTTTTCCGAGCAGGGCTTGGGCTTCGTCCGAATCGCCGGCGGCGACCACCGTGCCTGCGCCTTCGTTGCCGACCGGCATCGACTCATCCAGGCGCCCGGCCATCGCCTTCATCAAGGCGGCGGGAATGTCGGCAGTCACGACCGGCTGCGCCGGCGTGCCGCTGGCGCGCGCGCTACCCATGTCGGCGGCGCCGAACAAAAGGCCCAGGTCCGAGGGATTGAGCGGCGTGGCCTCGATACGTACCAGGACCTCGTCGGGCTTGGGCACGGGAACTGCCACACTGGCAAGGCTTAGTTCAAGTTGCCCGCCTGCCTTGACCAATGAGCGCAATTGCAGCGCGGTGTTTGGAATAACGGTTGCCATGATTCGAATCTCCATTTATGTTTGCATCGGCACCAGTATAGGATATACTTAGAATAATGTATATCAATATCGGAGTTCCATCATGCAAGTAGCCAAATGGGGTAACAGTCTGGCGGTGCGATTGCCCGTGGCCTTGGTGCAGGAACTGGGCATCGCGGATGGTGATGAATTGCTGTTGCAGCCGGCACCGCGACAAGCGCGGATGCCTGCCACCTTGATCGTTGCGCGCCAGCCCGGGAAACTCGAGCGCTTGCAGACGGCACGCCGGCTACGTGCGCCCTGGCCGGCCGACTTTGCCTTCGACCGCGAAGAGGCCAATGCGCGGTGAAGACCTTCATCGACACCAATGTGCTGATCTATTGGGTGGACGATAGCGCACGTGCCGACCTGGTTGAAGAAATTCTGGCTGGCGAGAGCGTCATCAGCGTCCAGGTGCTCAATGAGTTTGCCAACGTGCTGCGTAAAAAGCGCGCGATGCCGCTGGCGGACATTCGGGCGCTGAGCGATACGCTGATCGGCGTTTGCGAAGTGCATGACCTGAGCGTGCGCACGCACCAGACCGCCCTGGCATTGATGGCGCGCTACCGGTTGTCGCTGTACGACGCGAATATCGTCGCAGCGGCGGGACTGAGCGGTTGCGCCATCTTGTGCAGCGAGGACATGCAGGATGGCCTCAATATCCAGCTACCCGAGTCAAGTGGAGGCGCCACACTGTCGATCCGCAACCCGTTCACCGTGGCGCCCACCTGAATCAACGCGTCATGCCAGGTCGGTGCGGTGTCGCGCCAGCGCGGTCGGATTCGCGCCGAGTAGGCATCAACCTAGGCGATGCGCTCAGCGCGCCGCATCGACGTCGCCCGCGCAGGTGATGGGGTCGATCCGCGAAGGCAAGATCAAGGCCCTGGGCGTGACCGGCGCCAAACGCATGGCGCAATTGCCCAATGTGGGCACTGTGCTGGAGGCCGGCATGCCGGGCGCCGAAGCCTATGCCTGGATCGGCCTGGTGATGGCGGCTGCGACACCGCGCGACATCGTTGTGCGCCTGAATCGCGAGATCGGCGCCATCTTAGCCGGGCCGGAACTCAAGGCGCGCTTCAACAACGATGGTGCCGAGGTGATTGGCGGGTCGCCCGAAGCCTTCGGCATGCACATCACGAATGAATTGCAGAAGTGGGCCAAGGTCATCAAGGACGCGGGGATCAAGCCGCAATGAGCATGCCGCAAGCAGCGCCTTTCTCCTGGGTGCGGCGCGGCCGCTGCTACCGCCTGGGGCACGACGTGCCGCACATGGGCGGCGTCGTGCCGATGCGCATCGTCTCGGAAATGCGCTTCGATCCTAAGGACATCGTGCCGCACCTGTTCGCCGAGACCGACCCAGGTTTTCATGAGCGCTGCCGGCCGGGCGACGTGATCGTCAGCGGGCGCAACTTCGGCATGGGCCCGAAGATGCAGGGCTACATTGCCATGCAGGCCTTGGGCCTGGGGCTGGTGTGCGAGTCGATGCCGTTTCTCGCCTACCGCGAGGCGATCGGGCTGGGCTTGCCGGTGTTGACCGACTGCGCGGGCGTAGCGGACGCGTGCGCCACCGGCGAGGAGATCGAAGTTGATTTCCTCCGCGGCCGTTTCATCAATCACTCGCGCGCAGTCGAGCTTGCCCTGCCGCCGGTGCCGGAAGGACTGCGCGAGGTAGTCGCGCTGGGCGGCACGGCCAACTGGCTCAAGCGCTGGTGGGCGCACCAGGACGCGGCGAACGCGCCTGCTGCGGGATAAGCCCCGCTTCAGGCGCCAAAGCGCGGAAACAGAGCGATCGCATTGCCGCGCTCGATGGCCATGCGTGCCTCCGGCGTGAACGCGTGCGCGGCCAGGCCGTCGATGGTTTTTTTCATCATGCCGACGGCGAACGGAAAGTCACTGCCATACAGAATCTGCGTCGGCGGCACGAACTTTTCCAACGCAGCCAGCGCGGGTTCGTTGGCCGACAATGCCGTGTCGTAGTACTGGCGCGTCAGGTCGGCCATTGCGCCATTGAGCAGCAGGCGCGCGAATTCTTCTTGCGCTTCCATCCGGCACATGCGGTGACCGATGTAGGGAACGGTGCCGCCGCCTCTCGCGCGGGTTTGTCGATCGCTGCGTCGACCCGTGAGGGCGGATTTCGACGCACTTTGACCGCCACGGGCAAGCGCCGGCCGCGCCGGATTCTCAGCCCGGCTGCAGAACCGTTCTTGCCTTGAGTGTCAGACTGCCTGGAAGAGA
>JAYVWK010000096.1:0-23059 GCA_043786185.1 Burkholderiales bacterium | reverse complement strand
ACGATCTTCTGCATGGTTTCCTTGTCGGGAAACTTGATGTAATGGAAAAAGCAACGTCGCAGAAATGCGTCCGGCAATTCCTTTTCGTTGTTGGAGGTGATCATCACCACGGGCCGTTGCAATGCCTTGATCGTTTGGCGGGTCTCATAGACATAGAATTCCATACGATCGAGTTCGCGTAAAAGGTCGTTGGGGAACTCGATGTCCGCCTTGTCGATCTCGTCAATCAACAGCACCGATTGACGTTCGGCCTCGAATGCCTGCCACAGCACGCCGCGCAGGATGTAATTCTGGATGTCCTTGACTTTTTCGTCGCCAAGCTGGGAATCCCGCAGGCGTGATACCGCGTCGTATTCGTACAGGCCCTGCTGCGCCTTGGTGGTCGACTTGATATGCCATTGCAACAGGGGCATGTCCAGCGCCGCGGCAACTTCTTCCGCCAGCATCGTCTTGCCTGTACCGGGCTCGCCCTTGATCAGGAGTGGGCGTTGCAAGGTGACGGCAGCGTTAACCGCCAGCCGCAGATCGTCGGTGGCGACGTAGTTTTTGGAGCCTTCGAAGCGCATGGAAATGTCATCAGCCTGAAAATGAGGTTGGCAAGATTATAGGGTATGCCACCGCTCTGGCGCGACTCGGATTCGCCCCGTCTGGACAAGCGCCGGCCGAGCGCACGTTATGGCTTATACTTCAAGCCTTTTGCAGCCCAACACATAAGTAAAAACTTCATGAACAAATACCTGATTTTGGCCTTGCTGGCGGGCATGGGGGCGGCGTCAAGTGCAAGCGCACAGCAGACGGGCACGGCAAGCGGCAAGTCCGGCGGCAAGGCCGCCATGTGCATCGGTTGTCATGGCATCCCCGCTTACAAGATGGCCTATCCGCATGTCTATCACGTACCGCTGATTGCCGGACAGAACGCCAAGTACCTTGAGGCGGCTCTGAAGGCCTATCAAACCGGCGAACGCAAGCACCCCACCATGCGTTCGATTGCTGTATCGCTGTCGGACAAGGATATATCCGAGCTGGCCGCCTACTATGGCGGAGCCGCGCCGGGGGTGAGCAAATGAAAAGACTGATCACCGCAGCCATTCTGGCAGTCGCTGCAAGCGGCACCCATGCAGCTGGCAATGCCGAACGCGGCAAGCAGAAGGCGCAACAGGTTTGTGCCGCCTGCCACGCTGTCGGCGGCGACTGGAACAAGCCCCTGCAACCCGAGTATCCGCTTATCGCCGGGCAGCACCGCGACTATCTTGTGACGGTTCTCAATGCGTACAAGCAGGGCGACAAGTCACAGATCGGTCGCAAGAACGCCATCATGGCGGGCCAGGCGGCAACGCTGTCGAAGCAGGAAATCGAGGACATCGCGATGTTTCTGTCCAGAATTCCCGGCCCTCTGTATGTGAAAAAACACTGATCCGGAGCATTCCGCGTAGCGCCCTAAAAAACGCCAGCCGGGAGCCGGCGTTTTCCACCTAAAAAACGCCAGCTGGGAGCCTGCGTTTTCCATTAGGTCAGCCTTGACGCGACGGGTTTCTCGCAGCGGCCGATTATTTGACGACGATCTTGTTCGCCTTGTTGATCGCAGTGCGGATTTCGGCGATCGCTTTCTCGATCTCGTCGTCAGACAGGTAGTCGCTTTTCGCCGCCTGCTCGAAGCCCTCGATGCGCGACGAAAATCCGTCGACCGGAAGAGTCATGGTCGAGACCGAATCCGGACCGGTGGTGTCGACCTCGTTCCAGGTCATTGCCACTGCTGTGAGATTGTCCGAATCCGCGCCTGCCCGGCGTTCCGCCTGTGTCATCAATTCCGGGACAGCACGCATCACGCTGTCGTTCAGGAACGCGGTGGCGATCAGGCGTGAGGGCAGCGGGCCCCAGACGCCGTCGCTGCACAACATCAGGGTATCGCCGGACTGCAGGCGCGTGCGCGCCGATATCTCGACCTGCGGCGATATGTGTGCGCCCAGGCAGTTGAAAATCTTGTTGCGGTCGGGATGCGCGGCAACAGCTTCCTCGCGCACGATGCCCTGCAACACGAGTTGCTGGACCCGCGAATGATCGCGGGTCTGGCCCACGATCTGTCCGGCGCGAATCAGGTAGGCACGAGAGTCGCCGGCGTGCGCCCACCATGTATAGCCATCCTGCACGATTGCCGCGATGACCGTGGTGCGTGGTGTCTCGAGCAGGGCATGCTCTTCGGCATACTGCAGGATGGCGGCGTGCGCGCCGTTTAAGCTGTCGTTGAAAAACGCCACCGGGTCGGCGAGCTTCGGGCGCGCTTCGCGCTGGTACTTCTGGCCCACGAAGTCGACCGTGATCTGCGCGGCGATCTCGCCATGCATGTGGCCGCCCATGCCGTCAGCCACGATGATCAGCAGCGATTCGCGCGTAAACACATAGCCCATGCGGTCCTGGTTGTACTTGCGACCACCCTTGCGGCTCTCCTGGAAGATCGAGAATTTCATCGTAGCGGCCGCTTACTTCATTGAGTCCGGTTTTTCGCCATCGCGCCCCGCCGGACGCGCCAGGTCATCGAACATGCGTTTGAAGCCTCCAAGCATGGAAGGCTTTTGGGACTCGGGAATGCGGTTCTCGACGATCGCTTTCTGTAGGCTGAATACGCTCTGCGGCCGCTTCAGGTAATCCATGTCGAGGCACCAGTCGATGATCTCCAGGAGCTCGGTCGAATACTTGCCCTTGAAGGTCTTGACCACCGGCTGCATGCGGTCCTTTTCGAGCCGCTGGTCCGCGGCCTGCGGTGCCATGCCGGAGAGGCAGGCGAACATCGAGGCGCCGATCGAGTAGATGTCGGTCCACGGGCCCAGGGTGTCGCGATTCTTGTATTGCTCAGGCGCGGCGAAGCCCGGGGTGTACATGGGATTGAGTTTCGGAGCGTCGGTGATCAGGGTCTGCCGCGCGGCTCCGAAATCGAGCAGAACGGGAATGCCGTCGTTGCGGATATAGATGTTCGCCGGCTTCAAGTCGAAGTGCAGCAGCTTGTTGGTATGCACTTCGCGCAGGCCGTTCATCAACTGTACGAAGACGTGCCGGATGAAGTTTTCCTTGATCTCGCCCTTGCGCTGCACGATGTGCTCCTGCAAGGTGCGCCCGCGCTCGTACTGCATGACCATGTAAACGGTTTCATTGGCGCGAAAGAAATTGATGACTCGCACCACGTTCGGGTGGGAGATGCGGGCCAGTGCGCGGCCCTCCTCGAAAAAGCATTTCATGCCGTAGCGAAAAAGGTTGACATGTTCCGGCGTGATGGTGGGCAGTATCTGACCCTGGCCGCGCAGTGAGAGCCCGGCTGGCAGATACTCCTTGATGGCAACCGGCGAACCGTATTCGTCATAGGCCAGATAGACGATCGAAAACCCGCCGGACGCGATCGGTCGGGCGATCCGGTAATTCTCAAGAATCGTGTTTTCCGGCAACGCCGAATTCGATTGTGCGGCCATGTCGCTCGCTGGTACTCCCGGCCTGCTCTTATAATCGTTCGCTTGCAAGTCATTGTAACCAAATTGACTCGCGCTTCCAGCAGGTGACGCTGGCACGACAGGGGGGTTTCGGATTGATTCTTTCGATGACCGGTTATGGTGTGGCATCAGCTGAGTTCACCCACGGTGCGCTCTCGCTCGAGGTCAAGAGCGTGAACTCGCGTTTTCTCGACATCACCTTCCGGATGAACGACGAGATGCGCGCACTGGAGCCGATCCTGCGCGAACTGATCGCCGCCACCGTATCGCGCGGCAAGCTTGAACTGCGCCTCGGTTTTGCGCGCGACGGCGCGACCCGCACCGCACGTCCGCTGGCGGTAAACGCGCTGGCGGTAGCGCGCCTGGCCGCGGCTGCCGACGAGATCAGGCGGCTGGTGCCAGAGGTGCGCGCCCTGGGCACCCGAGAGATTCTCGAATGGCCCGGTGTGCTCGAGGATGCAAGCCTGGCGCCCGACGCTCTGCGTGCCGCTGCGCTGGCCCTGGCGCGCGAGGCGCTTGCCGAGTTTCGCGCCTCGCGTGAGCGCGAGGGCGCGAAACTCAAGGCCATGCTGGTCGAGCGGGTTGCCGCGATCGAAGTCTGGGTGCGAAGAATTGAACCCTTGCTGCCGCAGATCGTGGCGGAACATCATGCCAAGCTCGCCGCCCGCCTGCGCGAGGCGCTCGGCGCGGCCGACGACGAGCGGATTCGTCAGGAAGTCGCGCTCTTCGGCATACGCATTGACGTAGCCGAGGAGCTGTCGCGTCTGGATGCGCACTTGGGTGAGGTCCGACGTGTGCTCGATGCGGGCGGCGCCAGCGGCAAGCGTTTGGATTTTCTGATGCAGGAACTGCATCGCGAGGCCAATACACTGGGCTCGAAGTCGGTTTCGCCCGAAGTCTCCGGGCACGCGATGGAGATCAAGATCCTGATCGAGCAGATGCGCGAGCAGGTGCAGAATATCGAATGATGCGAAAGATGCTCCCGTGCGTTGCACGATTGCCTGCGTTCCGCATCCGGCACATGCGCCATGGATCGGCGGAACGACGAATATGTCAGGCTCTCTTTTCATAGTCTCGGCGCCCTCAGGCGCAGGCAAGTCAACCCTTGTCAACGCGCTTTTGGCCGAGGATGGGCAGCTAGACCTTTCGATCTCGCACACCACGCGCGCACCGCGCGGCGCGGAAATCGACGGTCGCGAATACCATTTCGTGACGCGCGAGGTTTTCGTCGCGATGCGTGAACGCGGCGAATTTCTCGAAAGCGCGGAAGTGCACGGCAATCTCTATGGGACGTCGCGTTCCTGGATCGCATCACAGATCGCCGCTGGCCGTGATGTGGTGTTCGAGATCGATTGCCAGGGTGCCGAGCAATTGCGTGCGGTGTTTCGCGATGCACTTGCCATCTTCATTCTGCCGCCCTCGTTGACCGAACTCGAGCGGCGTTTGCGCGGCCGCGGCACCGAGGACGAGGAGATAGTCGCCCGACGCCTGCGCGCTGCGGTACTGGAGATGCGGCGGGCGCCCAAATTCGACTATGTTATTATCAACGCTGATTTTTCCGATGCGCTGAAGCGACTGCAAAGCGTTGTGACCGCTGCCCGCCAGCGCGTCGCCCAAGTCGGCGCCCGCGAACACGAGCTGTTCGCGAACCTGTGTATCAACATCACTTAAGCGTAGCCCATATGGCCAGAATCACTGTCGAAGATTGTTTGCAGAAGATACCCAACCGGTTTCAGTTGACACTGGCAGCCACCTATCGCGCGCGTCAACTCGCGCAAGGCGCCACACCAAAGCTCGAAGGCAGCCGAGACAAGCATACCGTGACCGCGTTGCGCGAGATCGCATCCGGTCATGTTGGCGTGGAGATGCTCAGGCACGTAAAAGCCTGATGCGGACGGCCGGCGCGGTGCAAATCATATGGAACCCGCCAGGCCCCGTCTAACGACACTTGCACCAGTAGTCGATCTGGCTGAAGTGCGCGAGCGCCTCGCGCCGCAGCGCTTGGCCAGCGGCAACGGCGAACTTTCCAGCAAGGCCGCACAGCTGGAAGCGTTCACGGCCAGTCTCGCGTCGTACTTGAAGCCGGTCGACATAGACCGGATCGTCCAAGCCTACGCCTACAGCGAATCCGCGCATCGGGGGCAGATGCGCGCCAGTGGGGAAGAGTACATCACCCACCCGCTTGCGGTGGCGTCGATCTGTGCATCCTGGAAACTTGATGTGCAGGCCGTGCTTGCCGCCCTGCTGCACGACGTCGTCGAAGATACCGGCATCACCAAGGAGCACATCGCCCTGGGCTTCGGTGCGGCCGTCGCCGAATTGGTCGATGGCGTGTCCAAGCTCGACAAGATCGAGTTTCAAAGCCAGGAAGATGCGCAGGCCGAGAACTTCCGCAAGATGCTGCTGGCCATGGCACGCGATGTGCGGGTCATGCTGATCAAGCTGGCCGATCGGCTGCACAACATGCGTACGCTGTCGGCCCTGAAAAGTCCGAAGCGACGGCGCATCGCGCGTGAGACGCTCGACATCCATGCGCCGATTGCCCACCGCCTGGGCCTCAATCAGGTGTATCGCGAATTGCAGGACCTAAGCCTCGCCAACCTGTATCCGCATCGCTTCGCGGTCATTTCAAAGGCAATCAAGGCGGCACGCGGCAATCGTCGCGAAGGCATCGGTAAGATTCTCGAAACCATCCAGCGCACCCTACCGGAAGCTGGAATCAATGCGCAGGTATACGGGCGCGAAAAGCATCTCTACGGCATCTATCGCAAGATGGTCGAAAAGCACCTGACCTTCTCCCAGGTTCTCGATATCTACGGGTTTCGTGTGGTTGTCCCTGACGTGGCCGCATGCTATCTGGCGCTGGGAGCCTTGCACAGCCTCTACAAGCCGGTACCGGGCAAGTTCAAGGATTACATAGCCATTGCCAAGGTGAATGGTTATCAGTCCCTGCACACCACCTTGATCGGGCCCTACGGAACGCCGGTGGAAATGCAGATACGCACCGCTGAAATGCATCGCATCGCGGAAGCCGGCGTGGCTGCGCACTGGCTTTACAAGAGCGACGACGCGCCGATCTCGGAAGTGCAAAAAAAGACTCACAAGTGGTTGCAGTCGCTGCTTGACATTCAAAGCAACTCGCGCGACGCGGCGGAATTCCTGGAGCATGTGAAGGTCGACCTGTTTCCGGACGAGGTCTACGTGTTCACGCCAAAGGGCCGTATCCTGGCCTTGCCGCGCGGCGCCACCGCGGTCGACTTCGCCTACACCGTCCACACCGATGTCGGCGATCAAACTGTGGGCGTCAAGATCAACGGCGAATCAATGCCGCTGCGCACCGAATTGAAGAGCGGCGACTTGGTCGAGATCATCACGTCAACCGGGTCGCAGCCGAATCCGGGCTGGCTCGGGTTCGTGCGCACCGGCAAAGCGCGCGCGCACATCCGCCATTACATGAAGACGGTCAAGTACGAGGAGTCGGTGGGTCTTGGCCAGCGCCTGCTCGGGCAGGCACTGCGTACCCTGGGCATTGGCCAGGGCAGCCTCGACGCGATCGGCTGGGATCGGATGATTCGTGACGCGGGTGCGAAATCGCGCCAGGATCTGTACGCTGATATCGGGCTGGGCAAGCGCCTGGCGGCGGTCGTCGCGCGCCGGCTGGCGGCAGCCGCCGGCACGGATGGCGCGGTAGCGGACGGTCGCACCGATTCGCGGCCGGCGCCGGTCACTATTCGCGGCGCCGATGGCATGGCGGTACAACTGGCGCAATGCTGCCGGCCGATTCCCGGCGACCCGATCATCGGCCACATCAGCAAAGGCCAGGGTTTGATGATTCACACCCATGACTGCAAGACGATCGCCAAGTCACGCCGCAAGGAGCCGGACAACTGGGTAGATGTCGATTGGGATCCGGAGCCGGACAAGCACTTCGGTGTGAGCATTCGGGCGCTGGTGACCAATGGTCGCGGCATACTCGCAAAGGTGGCGTCCGAACTGACCGCGACCGATACGAACATCACCAACGTGCACACCGAGGATGATGAAACCGGCAACTACGCGATCATGGAATTCGCCATCGAGGTGGCGGACCGCGCCCATCTGGCGCGCGTGATGCGCGCCCTGCGCCGCCTGCAGGAAGTGGTGCGCATCAATCGAATGAAGAGCTGACCGCGGCAACAGTCTTCAAGAAGTGGCGTCGCGCTGTATCGCACGACTCCTAAACGAAATCCCGCAAAAGACCGTCCGTGCCTGAACATGCCATCGCTGGCCAGGAGGTGAGCGTACCAAGCCTTCCTGGGTGCGCTATGGAGTCCCGACATGGGGCGCGTCCACAGCGCGCAACGCGTCACGCGTCACGCGTCAACTGCTTGCTTGTTGATGCTCAGGGCAGAAAAACCGTCGAACCAGTGGTCTTGCGGCCTTCCAGGTCGGCCTGTGCCAGGCCGGCGTCCTTGAGCGCGTAGCGATGATTGATGTTGACCTTGACCTGGCCGCTGGCAACCACGCCGAATAAGTCGGCGGCCATGCTTTCCAGACGGGCACGCTCGGCCACGTAGGTCATCAGCGTCGGTCGCTGCACATAGATCGAACCTTTTTGTGACAGCACCCCCAGATTGACGGGTGGTACCGCGCCGGATGCGTTGCCGAAGCTGATCATGTAGCCGAGCGGCCGCAGGCAGTTGAGAGAGCTGTCCCACGAGTCTTTGCCGACCGAGTCGTACACCACTGGCACACCCTTGCCGGCGGTGATTTCCTTGACCCGCGCTGCGGTGTCTTCGCGTGAAGTCACGATCGTGTGAGTGCAACCGTAGGCGCGCGCAACCTCAGCCTTGGCGTCGCTGGAAACCGTGCCGATCACGGTCACGCCGAGCGCTTTGAGCCATTGCATCGCGAACAGGCCGACGCCGCCGGCTGCTGCTGTCCACAGCACGGTATCGCCGGCTTTTACCGCATAGGACTGTTTGATCAGGTACTGCACCGTCATGCCTTGCAGCATCATGGCCGCGCCCTGCTCGAAGCTGATCGCCTCGGGCAGTTTGACCAGCACGCCGGCGGGCATTACCCGTGTTTCCGCGTAGGCGCCATTACCGCCACCGGCGTAGGCAACCCGATCGCCGACCTTGACGTGTGTTACGTCGGGACCGACTGCTTCGACCACACCCGCCCCCTCCGAGCCCAGACCCGCAGGCATTGATGGCGACGGATAAAGGCCGGTCCGGAAGTAGATGTCAATGAAATTCAGGCCCACCGCGTGGTGCCGAACCCGTGCCTGGCCGGGGCCGGGATCGCCGATTGCGACTTCTTCCCAAACCAATACCTCCGGTCCGCCGTTCTTGTGGATGCGAATCGCCTTGGGCATGTGTAACTCCTTGAAAGGGGTGAGAACGAAAGGCGCAGAGAATACCACCCTGCGGCCAGGTTCGCGGCATAATCAGCGGCACAACGCATACCCATGGAGAGCAAATGAAAATCACGTACTGGCTAGGAGTGGTGGCACTGGTGTGCGGTAGTGTGGGAGTGCACGCGGTCGAAGTTGCGGGGGTTGCGGTAGCCGATACGGTGAAGATTGGCGGCGTCGATTTGGTGCTTAATGGTGCCGGAATTCGCACCCGAGCGGTCTTCAAGGTGTATGTCGGGGCGATCTACGTGACCGACAAGAAATCGGCTGCGGCCGAGGTGATCGCGCAGCGCGGCCCCAAGCGCGTGGCATTGCACATGTTGCGCGACCTCGCGGCCGAGCAACTCGGTGGCGCCTTGAACGACGGCCTGGCGGCCAACCTTTCGGAGGCCGAGCGCACCCAGTTCAAACCGCAGATCGATGAACTCAAGGCGACCATGGATGCGGTCGGCGCGGCCAAGGAGAAAAGCGTAGTTACGCTCGACTACCTGCCGGAGGTGGGAATTCGCATCGCCATTGACGGTACGGCGCGCGGCAAGCTGATTCCAGGTGAGGAGTTTTACCGGGCCTTGCTGAAAATGTGGCTGGGCGACAAGCCGGTGGATCGCTCGCTCAAGGCCGGCATGCTAGGTCAGCCCTCCTGACCGGAGCTGCGCGAAGGGAAAAGTTGATGGTAAGCGACCTGCGCTTTGATGCCGTCGTGCACGCTCCATTTGGCGGCATCGGCGTGCGCGTGGCAGATAGTGCCGTGACCGAATTGGTTTATGTGCCGCCATCGGTGAAGCCAATAGCGGCGCAGCGAGGACTGGCGCGTCGGGCGGCCCTGCAGATACAGGCGTATCTGGCCGACGCCGCATTTCGCTTTGATCTGCCGCTGGCGCCGCGCGGCAGCGAATTTCAGCATAAGGTGTGGCGCGTGATCGCGGCCATTCCGGCCGGCTCGACGCTGACTTATGGTGAGGTCGCGCGGCGCATTCGTAGCGCGCCGCGCGCAGTCGGCCAGGCCTGCGGCGCCAACTGGTTTCCGTTGGTGGTGCCGTGTCATCGGGTACTCGCCGCGGGCGGCATTGGCGGCTTTGCGCGGCATGACAGTGGAGGCTTTCATCTTGACGTCAAGCGCTGGCTGCTGCGTCATGAACAGGTGCCCGGTTATGCTTGATGCGGACCGCATCCTGATCGATGAATTTTGCGATGCGGCATGGCTGGAAGACGGGCTTGCGCGCCTCACGCTCGACGCCTACCGGCGTGACCTTTCGCAACTGGCGGTCTGGCTTCGCGCGCGCGACGCGGGTCTGGCAGAAGCCGGCGAAGCCGAACTCACCGCATACATCGGTGCGCGCCATGCCGGTGGTGCCAAGCCGGCCAGCAGCAATCGCCGGCTGTCGGCAGCGAAGCGCTTTTATCGCTGGATGGTGCGCCAGAACCGGCGCAGTACGGATCCGACCGCCAATCTCGATTCCGCCAAACAGGCTTTGCGTTTTCCTAAAACCCTGTCGGAGGCCGATGTCGAGCATCTGCTGGCTGCGCCTGATGTAGGCAGCTCACTCGGCTTGCGCGATCGTGCCATGCTTGAACTGCTGTACGCGAGCGGTCTGCGGGTTTCCGAACTGGTCGCGGTCAAGGTGCATGAAGCCAGCCTGTCCGACCAGGTGGTGCGGGTGGCATCGGGCAAAGGCGCGAAAACGCGGCTGGTACCGTTCGGCGAGGAGGCCGCTGACTGGATCGAGTGCTATCTGGCCAAGTCACGGCCGGCGCTCCTTGCAGGGCGCGTTTCCGATGCGCTTTTTGTCACCGCACGCGGCGCGGCGATGACGCGTCACAACTTTTGGCATTGCGTCAAGCGCTTTGCGTTGATTGCCGGCATTCCACCCGCATTGCTTTCACCCCACACCTTGCGCCATGCGTTTGCCACCCATCTGCTCAACCACGGCGCCGATCTGCGGGTGGTGCAGATGCTGCTCGGGCATGCCGACATTTCCACCACCCAGATCTATACCCATGTTGCACGTGCCCGCCTGAAGCAGTTGCACTCGGTACACCATCCGCGCGCTTGAAGCTGAGTCCTTCGGCGGCGACAGACGTTGATACCAATTTGACCTGACCCTTGCAAGCCATGTCCAAGAAGCCCCACATATCCGAGACGCCCGCCACCGCTTTCCTGAAACGCCAGGCGGTGATGTTCACCGAGCACCCCTATACCTATGAGGAGAACGGCGGTACGCAGGTCTCGGCACGGGAACTGGGCGTTGACGAACATGTCGTGGTCAAGACCCTGGTCATGGAGGACGAAAAGGCGCGCCCCTTGATCGTGCTGATGCATGGTGACCGCAAGGTATCGACCAAGAACCTGGCGCGCCGGATCGGTGTAAAGAGCGTTTTGCCGTGCGAGCCCGCAGTCGCCAGCCGCCATTCCGGCTACCTGGTGGGAGGCACCTCGCCCTTTGCCACGCGCAAGCCGATGCCGGTGTATGTGGAGAAGTCGATTCTCGCGTTGCCGAAGATCTACATCAACGGCGGGCGCCGCGGCTATCTCATAGGCATGGACCCGGCGCAGCTGGCACGCGTGTTGCCGGTGACGCCAGTCGAGGCTGCCCTTGATGCTTGAGGCGCGTGGCGCGTCAAGGCGGGGGCGGCGAAGCCTCCAGGCGCCGCCGCTGGCGGCCGTCGGCGTCGATGCTTTCAAGAATCACGCGGAAGCCCCATAGCCGCGCCACGTGTTTCAGAACCTCGTCGGTCTCG
This sequence comes from Burkholderiales bacterium, assembly GCA_043786185.1. Lineage (GTDB taxonomy): Bacteria > Pseudomonadota > Gammaproteobacteria > Burkholderiales > JAEUOS01 > JAEUOS01. The sequence goes on along the minus strand of JAYVWK010000096.1, from coordinate 11,446 downwards.
TCGTTGAGCGCGCGGCCGGCGTGCTGCACATGGCGCAAAGTCAGGGAGCGGTCGCCGCGAGTATCCACCGACCAAACCTGGATGTTCGGTTCACGGTGATTGATGTCGTACTGGCGCGCCAGCGCCTCGCGCAAATGGCGATAGCCGGCATCATCATGAATTGCGGCAACCTCCAGTTCCGCTTCCGACTCATAGTCACGCACCGCGAACAGCCTGAAGCGCCGCATCAATTCGGGCGAAAGATACTGGCCGACAAAGCTCTCGTCCTTAAAATTGCGCATCGCATAGTCAAGGGTCTTAACCCAGTCGGACCCTGCGACATCGGGGAACCAGCGGCGATCCTCGTCGGTGGGCGCTTCGCAAATCCGCTTCAAATCGCTGAACATGGCGAAGCCCAACGCATACGGATTGATGCGCCCGCCCGGCGGCTGGGCCACCACGTTGGTGTGTGACTGCAGGAATTCGAGCATGAAGCCGTCGGTGAGCAAGCCCTCTTCATACATGCTGTTCAACAGCGTGTAATGCCAGAACGTGGCCCAGCCTTCGTTCATCACTTGGGTTTGGCGCTGCGGATAAAAATACTGGGCAGCCTTGCGCACGATGCGCACGATCTCGCGCTGCCACGGTTCAAGCAGCGGCGCGTGCTTTTCAATGAAGTAGAGGATGTTCTCCTGCGGCTCCTCGGGGAAGCGGCGGCGTGTTTCCTCGATCTTGCGGTCGGCAGCGCGCGGCAGGGTGCGCCACAAGTCGTTCACCTGCTGCTGCAGGTAAACCTCGCGCTCCGCACGGCGCATCTGTTCCTGGGCAAGCGAAAGTTTTTGCGGTCGCCTGTAACGGTCGACGCCGTGGTCCATCAGGGCATGGCAGGAGTCGAGCGTCTGCTCGACCGTCTCCAGGCCGTGGCGTTCCTCGCACTCGGCAATATAAGTACGCGCGTACACCAGGTAGTCGACGATCGAGGAGGCGTCGGTCCACATGCGAAACAGGTAATTGCCCTTGAAGAACGAGTTGTGCCCGTAGGCGGCATGGGCGATCACCAGTGCCTGCATCGGCAGGGTGTTTTCTTCCATCAGGTAAGCGATGCACGGATCGGAATTGATCACGATCTCGTAGGCCAGCCCCATCTGACCGCGGCGATAACTGCGTTCGGTGGCGATGAACTGTTTGCCGAACGACCAATGGCGGTAGTTGACCGGCATGCCCACCGAAGCGTACGCATCCATCATCTGCTCGGCGGTGATGACCTCGAGCTGGTTGGCGTAGGTATCGAGCCCGAAGCGCCGGGCGGTGCGTGCGATCGCGTCGTGGTAGAGCTCGATGAGCTCGAACGACCACTCGGATGGGCATGGCAGTGGTGCGTCCGCGCGCTCAGGCGGCGACTCGCCATGCGGAAGCGAGCTCACGCCTGCATCTCCTTTTTGAACAACTCGCGGAACACCGGGTAAATGTCGGCGGCCCCGGCGATCATGCGCATGGCGAAATGCGGAACCTCGGCGGCCACCTGCGTGTACTCCTCCCACAGACTTTGTTCGCCCTGGGCTACCTGTACGTAGGCGAAATAGCGCAACAGCGGCAGAATACTTGTGGTGAGCAACTCGCGGCACTTGGTGGAATCCTGCCCCCAGTTGTCGCCATCGGAGGCCTGCGCCGCGTAGATGTTCCATTCGGCGGCAGCGTAGCGGGCGCGAATGATGTCGCTCATCAGCGTCAGCGCGCTCGACACCACCGTACCGCCGGATTCGGTGGCGTGGAAGAATTCGTGCTCGTCAACCTCATCGGCCTGCGTATGGTGGCGGATGAAAACCACCTCGGTCTTGTCATAGTGGCGGGTCAGGAACAGGTAGAGCAGGATGAAGAAACGTTTGGCGATGTCCTTGCGTTCTTCGTCCATCGAGCCTGACACATCCATCACGCAGAACATGACTGCTTTGCTCACCGGCTGCGGCACCTTGACCCGGTTGCGGTAACGCAGGTCAATCGGATCGAGGTAGGGAATGCGCGCAAGGCGGCGCGTCAAGCGCTCGATTTCCGCCTCCAGCGCGGCGATTTCGTTGGGCAGCGCCTGCGGATTGCGCTGTGCCAAAGCCAGTCGCGCGCGCAACTCCCGGAGTTCGCGCCGATGCTCTCCACCCAGCGCTATGCGCCGACCCAATGCACCGCGCATCGAGCGCACCACACTGATGTTGTTGGGCGTGCCGGCGCCGGTGAAGCCGGCGCGCCGATACTTGAATTCCGGGGTCTCGGCCAGGCGGTTCTTGACCATGTTTGGCAGGGCCAGATCCTCGAAAAAGTACTGCATAAACTCTTCGCGCGACAGGCTGAAGGTGAAGTCGTCTTCGCTTTCACCGTCGCGGCTGGCTTTGCCGCCGCCTGCGCCGCCACCGCCTTTGGGCCGCTCGATGCGGTCGCCGCGCGCGTAATCCTGGTTGCCGGGAATCACGTACTCGCGGTTGCCGCCGGGACCGTGGCGAAAGCTCGGTTCGGATACGTCCTTGCGCGGAACGGTGACCGTCTCGCCCTTGTCGATGTCGCGGATGCTGCGTCCGCTCACGGCACGACGCACCGCGTCGCGGATCGGTTCGCGGTAGCGCTTGAGGAAGCGCTCGCGGTTGCCGATGGACTTGTTCTTGCCCGCCAGCCGCCGGTCGATGATCTGCTGCAGCATGAGTTTCTCCGGGTTCGCATCGCACACGGCGCAGCGCCGCATCGGATATGTCGATCCTACGAACTCTTCCTGACGCGCAGGTACCATTCACACAACAGGCGCACCTGCTTCGGCGTGTAGCCTTTGGTGACCATCCGGTTGACGAAATCCTCGTGTTTCTTCTGCTCGTCGGCGCTTGCCTTGGCATTGAACGAGATCACCGGCAGCAGTTCCTCGGTGTTGGAGAACATTTTCTTCTCGATCACCGTGCGCAGCTTCTCATAGCTGGTCCAGGCCGGGTTCTTGCCGCCGTTGTTGGCGCGCGCCCGCAGCACGAAGTTGACGATCTCGTTGCGAAAATCCTTTGGGTTGCTGATGCCCGCGGGCTTCTCGATCTTCTCCAGCTCGGCGTTCAGAGCGACCCGGTCGAAGCTCTCGCCGGTGTTGGTGTCGCGGTATTCCTGGTCCTGGATCCAGTAGTCGGCATAGGTGACATAGCGGTCGAAAATATTCTGGCCGTACTCCGAGTAGGACTCCAGGTAGGCAGTCTGGATTTCCTTGCCGATGAATTCGGCATATCGGGCAGCCAACTGCTCCTTGACATAGGCCAGGTACTTTTGCTCCAACTCGCCTTGGAACTGCTCGCGCTCGATCTGCTGTTCCAGAACGTACATCAGGTGTACGGGATTGGCCGCGATCTCGGTGGAATCGAAATTGAATACTTTCGACAGAATCTTGAACGAGAAACGGGTCGATACGCCGCTCATGCCTTCATCGACGCCGGCGTAGTCGCGATACTCATGGTAACTCTTGGCCTTGGGGTCGGTGTCCTTGAGATTCTCGCCATCGTAGACCTGCATTTTCGACAGCATGCTTGAATTCTCGGGTTCAGCCAGACGCGTGAGTACCGCGAACTGCGCCATCATTTTGAGCGTGCCGGGCGCGCAGGTAGCCTGCGCCAGCGAGGAGTTGCGAATCAGCTTCTCGTAGATGCGGGCTTCTTCGGAGACGCGCAGGCAGTACGGCACCTTGACGATGTAGATGCGGTCGAGAAACGCTTCGTTGTTCTTGTTGTTGCGAAACGCCTTCCACTCACTTTCGTTGGAGTGTGCCAGCACGATGCCGTCGAACGGAATCGCGCCAAAGCCCTCGGTGCCCTTGAAGTTGCCTTCCTGGGTGGCGGTCAGCAGAGGGTGCAGCACCTTGATCGGCGCCTTGAACATCTCGACGAATTCGAGCAGGCCCTGGTTGGCCAGGCACAGGCCACCCGAATAGCTATAGGCATCCGGATCATCCTGCGCAAAGGTTTCCAGTTTGCGGATGTCTACTTTGCCCACCAGGGAAGAAATATCCTGGTTGTTCTCGTCCCCCGGTTCGGTCTTGGCGATCGCGATTTGCTTCAAAATCGATGGATAGCGCCGGACTACCCGAAATCGGCGAATGTCGCCGCCGAACTCCTCGAGTCGCTTGACCGCCCACGGCGACAGGATGCGGGTCAGATAACGCCGCGGAATACCGTATTGATCTTCGAGAATGCGGCCGTCCTCATCCGGGTCGAACAGGCCGAGCGGCGATTCGTTGACCGGCGAGCCCTTGATCGAATAAAAGGGCACCCGTTCCATCAGCTGCTTGAGCCGCTCGGCGATGGATGACTTGCCACCACCGACCGGACCAAGCAGATACAGGATTTGTTTCTTTTCCTCCAGTCCCTGGGCGGCGTGACGGAAGTACGAGACCACTTGCTCGATGACTTCCTCGGCGCCGTGAAATTCGCGAAATGCCGGATAGACCTTGATGATCTTGTTGGCGAAAAGGCGCGACAGCGCCGGATTGTTGCGGGTGTCCACCGATTCCGGCTCGCCAATGGCCGACAGTATGCGCTCGGCCGCCGTGGCATAAGCCATCGGATCGCGTTTGCATGTGTCCAGGTAGTCTTCGAGGGAGAGTTCCTCTTCGCGCGTGCGCTCAAAGCGAGCGGCGAAATTGCTGATGACGTCCATGCGGCCTCCTCAAATGGTGATCAATAGCGGGGCGGGCAAACGAGCGCGGTTCGTGGCCGATTCCTTAATTCAGCTTTGCACAAAAATACTACCTCGCGTCCAGCAAAGACAGCACAAAAAGTGCGCCTGTTTTGCAATCTGACAAACACGCAAATACAGCCAGTTCGTCGCAGCCATGCGCAGCCAGCATTTGGAATGCGGATTGCCGGAAGCGGGTTGCTTGAATTCCCCATCTAACGTCTATTAGACCTAAACGGATGACGATAATTCGTTCGCGGGTGTTTAAATTTACCCCATCGTGTCAGCACCGCCGGTCACAATGGTTTGTCGATCGTGCAGAAAGCCTTCAAACAGGAAGTACCATATATTGATACAAGCGCCGGCAGGCAGAGCTTGATCCCGATGAGTAGGCTGGACGGCCATGGGAAAGCCGACAGTGCCAACGATCACGCCGAGTGCACGAGCTGGTTGGCCAGCGCCCTATGCGGGAGCGCGGCGCTCGACCAGCACGCCCACCTCGCGGGCTGCCGCCAGGATTCCGATCTTGGCAACTGCGAGCCTGACGTATGGCGTCTTGAATTCCACAACAATGCCGCGTGCCAGATGATCGGCCATGCGTTCGAGCAGCTTGAAGTGGTGCCGGTCGCATTCCTGCTTGATGTAATCGGCGACAGCGGCGTAGTTCACGGTATCGGCAAGCTTGTCGCTTTGAAAAACCGCGTCGCCTGGAATCGCCAGCTCGATGTTGAATTCAAGCCTTTGCTTGGCCTCGCGCTCACGCGCATAGTGACCCACGATAGTCGTCACTGTCAGGTTGCGGATGAAGATCAGGTCCATATTGTTAAAATTGGGTTCAGTTTTGTTTATTCTAGAAGAAAGCCATGATGAGTCTCTGGTGCGGGGTCAGTGCTTATCTCATCGGCTCGATTTCGTTCGCAGTGATCGTGAGCAAGGCGCTTGGCCTGGCCGATCCGCGCACCTATGGCTCGGGCAATCCCGGCGCCACCAATGTGCTGCGCTCCGGCAGCAAAGTGGCCGCCGTGCTGACACTCGCCGGTGATGCGTTCAAAGGCTGGTTCGCGGTCTATTTGGCGCAGACTTACGCACAGCGCTTCGATGTAGGTGAAGCCGGCATAGCGCTTTCGGCGATTGCCGTGTTTCTCGGTCACTTGTATCCCGTTTTTTTCCGTTTTCAAGGCGGCAAGGGTGTGGCGACCGCGCTCGGGGTATTGCTCGCGATTGACCTTCACTTGGGCCTGGCTACGCTGACGACCTGGCTCATCATTGCCATTTTCTTTCGCTTCTCCTCTCTGGCGGCCATCGTTTCGGCAGGTTTTGCGGTGTTTTTCCATGGCGCCTATTGGGCGCTTGGCTTGACCACACTGTCGATCGGCGTAATGTCGGTCCTGCTGGTGTGGCGCCACCGCGCAAACATCGGGAAACTGCTGGCCGGAACCGAAGCGCGCTTGGGGGCCAAGGCGAAGCCTTGAAAGGCCGGGTTTGGCCTACATGGTGCCCAGGTTCCAGCGCGGTCGCACCTCAAAGCTGTAGTCGCCCGAACTGACACCGGCTTGGGCGCGGCAGGCAGCGGCAAAAGCGATCATTGCACCGTTGTCGGTGCACAGAGCCAGGTCCGGATAAAAAACCGCAAACTTTTCGCCTGCGGCGGCGGCATCGAGCCGTGCCCGCAATACCCGATTCGCCGACACGCCGCCGGCGATCACCAGGCGGTCCAGCCCGGTAGCCTTGAGCGCGCGCAGCGATTTGCCGATCAACACGTCGACGATGGCGTCCTCGACCGCATGCGCGATGTCCGCATGGGCATCCATGGCATGGCCTTCCTGGCGCACCAGCGCGAGAACCGCGGTTTTCAGGCCACTGAAGCTGAAGTCGAGGTTGGCGGATGTCAGCAAGGGGCGCGGCAGGCGAAACCGGCCGGCGACGCCGCGTGCGGCCAGTGCACTCAAGGCCGGGCCGCCAGGATAGCCCAGGCCAAGCAATTTGGCACTCTTGTCGAATGCCTCGCCGGCTGCATCGTCGACCGATTCGCCCATCAACTCGTAGCGTCCGACGCCGGCTACCCGCATCAGTTGGGTATGTCCGCCCGAAACCAGCAGGGCGACGAAGGGGAATGCCGGGGGCAAACTGGAAAGCAAGGGCGACAACAAGTGGCCTTCAAGGTGGTGCACCGGTAGCGCGGGCACGCCGAGCGCGCAGGCCATGCCGCAGGCGGTGCCGGCGCCGACCAGCAGGGCGCCGGCCAGGCCGGGGCCCTGCGTGTAGGCGATCGCATCGAGCTGCGCGGATGCGACGCCGGCCTCGTCGAGCACCTGGCGGGCCAAGGGGAGCACCCGGCGAATATGGTCGCGCGAGGCGAGTTCGGGTACCACACCGCCGTAGTCCTCATGCATGCGCACTTGCGAATACAGCGCTTGCGCCAAGAGGCCGTCCAGTGGACGAACGCGGCCACGGTGCGAGTCGTACAAGGCAACGCCGGTTTCATCGCACGATGTTTCGATGCCAAGAATGCGCATGCGTCTACTGTTCCTTTGGCGCAATCGCCGGTAAATTTCGCGCCTGGCGTTGCTGCAATGCGTGGCATCCAAGCATCCAGGCTGTGCGTACAAGCGTGCACTTGGCTGACCCGGCCCCTGCCCTGGTTGCTGGCGAGGGCCGCAGCCGGTTAACCGAATCTTGCACTCGCCCGGCCAGGAGTGAAGCGGCCTCGGCAGTATACTTCCGGCCCCATGCCCTTTAGCCTTTTGAACGCTTGTCGGCTGACGGCTCTAGTCGTCGCGCAGGCGCTTGCCTGCGCGCCGGCGCTGGCTCAGGCAAGCGTAGATATTGATGCCTTGACGCTGTCGCTTGCGGAGAATCTTCTGGCCCGGAACAATCGCGAAATCGCGCTGGCCCGACGTGCCTTGGAGCAATCTCAGGCCGCTGTTCTCACCGCCGGGCAACGACCCAACCCGCAGTTGAGCCTGGCGCTGCAAAACATCAATCCGAACCGCGGCATTGGCGCCGGTGGCCTGCGTGGCAAAACCGTGGATTCAGTGGTACGCATCGACCAATTGATCGAGCGCGGCGACAAACCCCGCTTGCGGGTTGAAACCGCGCAGCGCTTCGAAGCCGCGGCCGGCGAAGATGTTTCCGAGGTGGCGCGGCAGCAACTGCTGGTACTGCGCAGTGCGTATTTCGACCTGCTTGCCGCGCAGGAAAAGGCCGCAAGTTCGGCCGAAGCTGCGCGTCTGTTCGGTCGAACCGTCGATGCCGCGCAACTGCGCCTGAAGGCCGGCGACCTCGCGGCGGCGGACGTGGCGCGCATCCGTGTCGACGCACTGCGCGCGCAAAACGATGCGCGGGCGGCGGCTGCCGAAATTGCCCGCGTGCGGGTCGCGATCGGCTATCTGCTCGGCATCGAGGGTGAGTTGGCCGCGATGCGTGCCGTATCACCCTGGCCCAGGGTGCGGGCTGCACTTGCCGCGCAGGTCACGGAAGAGGAAATCGAAGGACGCGCCGACGTGCGGGCTGCGCGCGCGCGCGTCGAGGCGGCGGACAAGGCGCGGGCATTGGCGCAATCGCTGCGCACCCGCGACGTTTCGGTGGGCGCGCAGTATGAGCACTGGCCGAATCAGGCCGATGCCAACAACCAGGGCACCGGCAACAGTTTCGGCGTCGCTCTGTCCATACCCCTGTTTCTGCGCCATCGCTACGAAGGTGAAGTTGCGCGTGCGCAGGCCGACTGGTATGTTGCGCGCGACGTTCTCGATCAGGTGCGCGCGCAGGCGCGCTCCGAGGTGCTGCGTGCCGCGGGAGAACTGGCGGCGGCACGCGAGCGACTGGTGCGTTTCGAGAGCGAACTGTTGGCCGAGGCCGCACGCACCGCGACTGCGGCGGAGTTTGCGTTCCGGAACGGGGCGATTGGCGTCATGGACCTGCTCGACGCGCGCCGCGTGCTCAATTCGATTCAAAGCGACGCCGCCAATGCGCGCGCTGATTATGCCAAGGCGCTGACCGCGTTTGATCTTGGGCGAGGGGTGTTGGCGTACCGCGCAGACTGACTTCCGTGCGTCATTTGTTCCGCGGCGACTGCATCGCCGATGGGCACGCACTTCAACAAAGACACTGCGCCGGCCGAACCGGACATGGGGAACGATCCATTGGGCAATTCCACGTATAGCCGATTGCTGCTTTGCCTGGTCATCGCACTGGCTGGATGCGGCGACAAGCCCGCGCCTGCGCCACCGGTGGTCAAGCCGAAGGTAAGCGGCGCAGTCGTTACCTTTGCCGCCGACAGCCCGCAACTCGCGGTGCTGGCACTGGCACCGGTGGTAACGCTGGCCGAGTCCGGGGTCGAGCTCAACGGCAGGCTGGTGTGGGACGAAAATCGCACTGTGCGCGTCTACGCCCCCTTCGCCGGCCGGGTACTGCGCATCAGCGCGCAGCCCGGGGAGCAAGTCAAGGCCGGGCAGGTGCTGGCCTATGTGGGGTCGCCTGATTTCGGCCAGGCGCAGGCGGACGCCGGCCGCGCGGTGGCGGATTTCGCCTTGTCCGAGAAGAATTTGGCGCGCGTTACGGAGTTGCACGAAAACGGCGTGGCGCCGCGCAAGGACTTGGCCCAGGCCGAAGCCGAACATGCGCGCGCCAAAGGGGAGCTGGCGCGCGCGCAAGCGAGGGTGCGCTTGTACGGCGGCGGTGCCGGCATCGATCAGACCCTTGCATTGAAGAGCCCGATTGCCGGCATTGTGGTCGAACGCAACCTCAATCCGGGTCAGGAAGTGCGCCCCGACCAGGCCGGCGCGGTTGCGTTGTTCGTAGTCACCGATCCGGCACGTCTTTGGGTGCAGATCGATGCGCACGAAAAGGATCTGCCGCTGCTGGCACCGGGCATGGCGTTCAAGTTCAAGGTACCGACCTACCCCGGCGAACTGTTCAGTGCCAAACTTGACGTCGTGGCCGATTTCATCGATCCGCAGACGCGGGTGATCCGCGCGCGCGGATCGGTGGCCAACGACGATCGCAGGCTCAAGGGCGAAATGCTGGTCAGTGCGGTGTTCGTGCCCAAGGGTGCGCCGGGGCTGGGTGTGCCGACGCGCGCGGTGATCTTCTCCGAAGGTGCGCATTTCGCGTTTGTCGAGCGCGCTGGCGGCAGCTTCGAGCGGGTCAAGGTGGTACCCGGCGGGGAGAGGGGTGGACATTTGGCGATCGTCTCGGGCTTGAGCGCGGGCCAAAAGGTGGTGAGTGAGGGCACCTTGCTGCTGCAGCAGGTCTTGAAAAGCGGTTCTTCGAAGACCGAGTCGGAATGATTCGGCGCATTGTTTCGTTCGCGCTGCACCAGCCGCTGGTGATTCTGTTTGCGACGGCACTGTTCGTGGCTGGCGGGCTGATCGCCTTCAAGAATCTGCCGGTCGAGGCATTTCCCGATGTCACCGATACCCAGGTCACGGTGATTACACTCTTCCCGGGTCGCGCTGCGGAAGAGGTTGAAAAGCAGGTCACGATTCCGCTGGAGGTGGCGCTATCGGGCTTGCCCAACGCGGTGCGCTTGTTTTCGCACACGCAGTTCGGGTTGTCCTTCCTGATCCTGACCTTCGATGACGATGCCAATGTAAACCTGGCGCGCCAGCAGGTGGGCGAGCGTTTGCGCAGTGTGCAGTTGCCCCCCGGCGTCGCGCCGGACATCGCCCCGCTTTCCACCGCGATCGGGGAAATCTACCGCTATCGGATGAAGTCGGAAACACAGGATTCCCGCACCTTGCGCACTCTGCAGGACTGGGTGGTTGAGCGCACCCTGCGCCGGGTGCCCGGGGTGGCCGACATCGTGCCGATGGGCGGGCTGATCAAGCAGTACGAGGTACAGCCGGACCTGGCGCGCCTGCGCGCCTACAAGCTGTCGATCCAGCAGGTGTATGGTGCACTTGAGCGGGGTAACAGCAACGCCGGCGGTGGCTATGTCGAACAGGGCGGTCAGCAATACACCATCCGCGGGATTGGCCTGCTGCGCGATGCCGCCGACATCGAAAACATCGTTCTGGGCGAACGCAACGGCACGCCGATAATGATTCGTGATGTGGCGCGTGTGGTGGTTGGCAACGTTCCGCGCCAGGGCATCGTAGGCCAGGATCTTGATGACGATGTGGTCACTGGCGTGGTGCTTATGCGCAAGGGCGAAAACCCGTCGAAGGTGCTGAAGGAGGTCAAGCAAAAGGTTGATGAGCTCAATCGCGGCGGCCTGCCCAAGGGGGTGGCGATCGTGCCGTTCTACGATCGCTCTTGGCTGATCGGCAAGACGCTCAACACGGTATTCAAGAATCTGTTCGAAGGCGCCGCCCTGGTGGCGATCGTGCTGTACCTGTTTCTGGCCAATTTTCGCGCCGCCGCGATCGTCACGCTGATCATTCCGCTGTCGCTGCTTTCGACCTTCCTGGGTCTTACCTTCGTCGGCATTCCGGCTAACCTGTTGTCTTTGGGGGCCATGGATTTCGGCATCATCGTCGACGGTGCGGTGATCGTGGTCGAGAACGTGGTTCGTCGATTGTCGATGCAGGAAGAGTTTCACGACGCCACGGTCGACAAGCGGGAAGACCGCTTTCGCATGCGCACCATCATCGAGGCGGCGGTGGAAGTGGGGCGCCCCACCTTGTTCGCGATGATCATCATCATCGCCGCGCATATTCCCATCTTCACCCTGCAGCGGCACGAGGGCAGGATTTTCGCGCCGATGGCCTACTCGGTCACCTTTGCGCTGCTTGGATCACTGATACTTTCACTGACCCTGGTGCCGCTCTTGTGCTACAAGTGG
>JAYVWK010000095.1:0-3277 GCA_043786185.1 Burkholderiales bacterium | reverse complement strand
TCTCTCGCCTTGCGCGGCCAGACACAGATCAAGGCACAAGGCCTGCCATTGACCGTCAACACATTCGGCATAGCAGCGAAGCAGCAAGCCTTGTGGTTTCACGATGCGTCTCCTGCCGGATGGCCAAACCTCCGGCCCAAACTCGTTACTTTTCTACGTTCTCCACAGAGTCGTGTATGAGACTTAAGCGGGAGTCGAAATATGATACCTGAAAGCGCGGAACGCAATCCAGGAATACGAAACGGATTGCGACTTCCGCCTCCATTGAACAACGCAAAATCGTCCTGATGGCTGATCGCCGCGCATGACGCGCCGTTAAGTCGTTGAAATCTTGGAGGCGGGGGCGGGAATCGAACCCACGTACACGGCTTTGCAGGCCGCTGCATAACCACTTTGCTACCCCGCCGTCGGGGGCCGGAGGCGAGCGCCCCGGCACAAACGAAAAAGGAAAGTCTGCAGCGACTTTCCTTTTTTGCACACTACTTGCTCAAAAATCTGGAGCGGGAGAAGAGTCTCGAACTCTCGACCTCAACCTTGGCAAGGTTGCGCTCTACCAACTGAGCTACTCCCGCATTTGCAGATCGCAAGTATAGCAAAACCCACGGCGTTTGTGTCAAACGCGCATCGGGTAAAGGTCAAAGCCGGCAGGCTTGCGTCAAGCGCGCCGCGCTTGCCTCAACCGCGCATCAGGGGCGCGGCCGCCTTCAGGTAGTAGGCCATGGATATCAGGGTCAGCGCGGCGGCGGCCCAGATGAACCAGTCGCCCAGCAGGCGCGCCTCGAACAAGCCCATGAAGTTGTCATGGAACAACAGCAGGGGAATGGCGATCATCTGCACGATGGTCTTGATCTTGCCCAGCGCGTTGACCGCCACGCTCCTGGATTTGCCCTGTTGCGCCATCCATTCGCGCAAGGCAGAGATGCCGATCTCGCGGCCGATGATGATGAGCGCGATGATGCTGTCGCAGCGCCCCAGTTGCACCAGCACGATCAGGGCCGCGGCAACCATCAGTTTGTCGGCCACGGGATCGAGAAAGGCGCCGAAGGCCGATTGCTGGTTGAGTTTGCGCGCCAGATAGCCGTCGAGCCAGTCGGTCACCGCGGCCAGTACAAACATGAAGGTCGCGGCCTGGTTTTTCTCCGAGATGCCCATCCAGGCATCCGGCAGGTAGAACACGCCGACGAAAAGCGGGATCAGCAGGATGCGTAGCCAAGTGAGCAGATTGGGAATGTTGATCGGCGTCGCCATCGTGCCTTTACCGCACTTCCTCGACCCTGACATACACCCGGCGCTCCTGTGCGCCGGCATCCGACGAGCGTGACATGAGGCCGCGGGTGTCGGCCGATTGCGACTGGTTGACGCCGGCAAGCTCGATCCACTCGCCCAGGCGGCCGCTGATGGAAGAGACCACCCGGTTGGTGTTGGCACTGCCCGGCCCTAAGTCGGCGCGGCTATCGCGTTGCGCACCGATCTCTAAGAATACCGTGTCGCCATTGACGCGCGGGGTGACATAAAAGCCGGTGTTGAAGTCGCGCGGCAGCGCGCTTTCCGAAACGATCACGCCATTCACCGTGCGCGTGACGCTGCGCTGTTGCACAAGGGTGCTCTCGCCGCTGCTGATGTAGGCCTGGTTGCCTTCCTGCACGCGCACCTGCTGCCACAGGTTGTCCTGCGCCGTGCCGCTGCGCTCGAATACGCTGCCGCGCGCGCCGCTTGCGCCCGGCGCCAGCACGATCTGCCCGCCCACGCCGCCGGAACGCGCCACGCCGCCGAAATCCTGGCGTAGCGAAATCAGCAACTGGCGCTGCGCGCGGTCGAGGCTTGCGATCACCTGGCGCAATTGCGCCAGATTGGCAGGCGTGGTGCGCACGATCAACTGGAAACCGCTGCCGCTGATGCCCCCGCCACCGGCCAAAAGCGGCTGCAGCAGCGGCAGCAACTGCTCTGCCGGCCGATTCTTAAGCTCTATGATTTCCAGCGTCTGCGCCGGGCTTGCCAGCGACAACAAGGCCAGCCAGACCAGCAGCAGGAGTCGGAGCGGATGACGCGGCCTTTTCATGCTTGAAACCCGCACGCGCTCAGGCAGGAATGTCGGGGATCAGGCGCATTTGCATCAAGGTGATCGTGTCCTTGAGTTGCAGTTTGCGCTTTTTCAGGCGGCGCAAGCGCAGTTCATCGCGCCCCGCGCTGCCGGCTAAGGTTTCGATCACCAGATCAAGATCGCGATGCTCGATTTGCAGTTCGACGATGCGTGCCTGAATGATCTCGATGTCCTGCGCTGTCAGCATCGGTGACTCGACTTTCGGTGATGGTCCAGCGTTTCTTAAAAAAATTTGAAACCCCTGAAAAGGCCTGCTTTTTCCGCCCCCGATGCGCTTAACGATCAAGGGCGCCCATGATGATACACGGGCCGCCTTTGCCAAACCCGGTGTCATGCCAGTCTCGAAGCACATGTCCGGGCACGATATACTCCAAAGATATGCCAATTCGCATTGAAGCCGGAACCGGTCAGCACATCGGCGATCGCGCCGAACAACAGGATCGCCTGATCATCATCCCCAGCAAGCGCGAGCCCGGGGTGCTGCTAGCTGTAGTGGCCGATGGCATGGGCGGGCATACCGGCGGCGCGATGGCGGCCCAGCAGGTGATTTCCACCACCCAGCAATTGTTCGAGAATTTCAGCACGCGTGACGATGCGCCGCAAAAGCTCCTGACCTCGATCGTCAACGAAGCGCACACGATCATCACGCTTTCGTCGTTCACCAGCGAGCAGGAACCGCACTCGACGGTAGTGGCGATGTTGCTGCAGAAGGAGCGCGCCGATTGGGCGCATGTCGGCGACAGCCGGCTCTACCATTTTCGCGGCCAGCCGCTGGTTAAGCGCACACGTGACCATTCGTATGTGGAACAGCTCTTCACCGAGGGCAAGATCACCGAAGGGCAGATGGAGACCCATCCGAACAAGAATTTGCTGGTGCACTGCCTGGGCTCGACCAACGCGCCGCGGATCGATTTCGGCGGCACCGACAAGCTGCTGCCCGACGATACCTTCATGCTGTGCAGCGACGGCGTGTGGGCCTATTTCAGCGATCTCGAACTGGGCTCGATTCTCGCTGCCTGCCCACCGCGCACTGCCTCCGAACAGCTGATCTCGCTGGCGCGTGAACGCTCGAACGGCCGCGGCGACAATTGTTCCCTGGCGATTGTCAAGCTGACCTACTTCGAAGACGCCAAGCCGAAACCGCCGCCGCCGCCGGCGAGCCCGAAGCCACTTCCA
>JAYVWK010000094.1:0-3074 GCA_043786185.1 Burkholderiales bacterium | reverse complement strand
TCGCGGATCTTTGCCTGCAGGGCTGGCGGCAGCTTTTGCAGCCGCGCCGTGTTGGCGACGATGTACGAGGGGTGCATGTTGATGCCCATGTTGTAACTCGACTTGAGCATGTCCTTCCAGGCCAGCACACCGCCTGAGCTGGCTGTAAGAATGCCATCGACGACACCACGCTCGAGCGCGGAAGGCACCTCGGTGGAGGTCAGCTGAACCGGCGTTCCGCCGAAGCTCCTGACCATCGCGCCCTGCTCGGCGGACGAGATGCGCACCTTGCGGCCCTTGATGTCAGCCAGCGAAGCGACATTGCCGCGGAACCAGAACACCTGCGGCGGATACACGTAGTAACCGAGGGCGGTGACGCCCTTTTTGGCGTAATCGCGCTGGGCCAGCGGCCACACGATGTCCATGACCTTGCGCATCTCGTCGCTGTTGCGCACCAGCATCGGCAAGATTGCAACGGTTGCGATCGGCACCGAGCCCTGGTAGAAGGCGTCGTCGGCAATCTGTACGATATCGTCGTTGACGGCGCTGTTGATGTTGTTCGCATTGATCCCCAACGTGCCGCCCAGGTTGAATTTGATCTTCAGCTCGCCGGCGCTTGCCTGCTCGATGTTGTCGACGAACTTTCGGAAGCCCTTGGAGGCCACCACAGTCGGCGTGCCCCAGAAGGTGTAGGCCTGCCAGTTTTCAACAGCCTGCACCGTGCCGGTCAGGACGGATGCGGCGACTATCGCGCTGAAGGTTGCAGCCTTCAGACTGCGGACGCGAGAATTCAATGTGATGCGCGTGGCTGCTGTTTTCATTTGTCTCTCCCTGGGACGGTGCTGATAATCTCGCCGCACGTGTTCTGTTTCTGCTTCCGTTTCTGCTTCCCATTGTGCACGTAATTTGGCGACACGTGAAGGGGAGACTCTTCCAACGACAGGATAAATTTGTTCTCTATCGCGTGAAGAGGAAAGCCCGCGCGTAATTGTCCGTTGTGGGTTGTGAAAAATCAGGTACTTACAGATAGAACAAATTTACCGTGCTTCCAACGAGGTATGAGCCTTGGGCTACGCGCGTGCCTGAATTCGAAAGGACTTGCACGGGCCTCACGCCCTGATCGATGCGCCAGCGGATTTTGCCGCCGCAATGCCTTCAGCGATGGCGTGCGTCAGCATTCCGCTATAACCCGAACGCACCGCGCCGGCGGCATACACGCCGGACATCGCGGTGTGCATGTCCGCATCGGTCAGGATAAAACCTGCTTTGTCGCGCAGGATTGCCTGCGGTGCGAAGTCGCAAGCCGGTTCGAGCCCGACGTAGGCGAAAAAGCCGCTACACGCAATCTCGCGCGCATCAGCGTCGGCGCCCGCTCCGCTCACTTGGCGAACGCGCACCCCCTCTACGCCCTGCGACCCGAGCACGGCCTCGACATGCGAATTCCACAGAATCGAAATGTTGCTGTGCCCGGCGAGCTGATCGACCAGGTCCTGGCGCGCGCGGAAGCTCGCAGCGCGATGCACCAGGTGCACGTGGCGCGTGTATCCGGCCAGCACCATCGCCTCCTGCAAAGCCGAATCGCCGCCGCCTGCCACCACTACATCCTTGTTCTTGTACATCGGGCCATCGCAATCCGCGCACTGCGACACACCCAAGTCGATCAGGTCGGCCTCGCCTGGCACGCCCAGGCGCTTCAAGCGCGCGCCCGAGGCGATGATCACCGCACGTGCATGATGAACGCCGTCATCCGAATGCACGGCGAACAGCTCGCCCGCTCGTTGGATCGAACTGACCGCCGCATTGATATTCGCAGCACCATGGTCGGAGACCTCCATCATCATGTTGGCCGCTACATCGCTGCCCGAGCCCGCGATCTCGCCATCGAGGTGATTGACGTTGATCACCAGGCCGCCGAAGAAGTGCGATTCGATGGTCGCGGTGGCCAGGCCCAGCTGGCAGGCCTGGCGGGCGGCGGCCAGGCCGGTGACGCCTGAGCCGATGACGATGAGGTCGTGATGTTTTGACATGTGGGTTCCGTGTGAGGTGTGCTGGATTGTTCAACGCCTGCCTGGCATGCGCGTATTCTGCGCGGCTGGGCGGGGTGCGGGTTTCGGTGGCGGGCGGGCGGCGGCGGGCGCGAAAGTCGGTGCCTCGGCGGCACCTAAGATCGGCGCGAAATCACGGCGCACCACGCGCAGGTCGCCGATGCGCTGGGTGATGCCCAGGCGATCCAGACATTCAAGTATCTCGATGGCACGGGTACGGCCGATGTCGGTGCGGTCGCGCACCTGGGCGGCGCTGAACTTGCCATCGCGGGCGTCACGAAACACGCCAGCGGTGACGGCCGCGAACTGCGCCAGCGTGGTGCGCAAGTAAAAGCGGTCGGGCGTGACGCGCACTACTTCCCCGGTCTTGGCCTTGCGATGCACGAAATCGCGCAGGGCTACATCCTTGAGTCCGGCCGCGGCGGCCAGTTCGGCGAGGGTCATGCTGTTGAAGCCGGCCGCCTCCAACACCGGCTGCACCCGCTGCCACATGTTCTGATCGGCCGGGTTGTCGGTGGCCACATGGCGCGGAATCCGGGCGATCGAGCCGCTCAGTTCGATCTGCTTGTCGTCCGCCAGCAGCCGCAGCAAGAGCAGGAATGTAGCGGCAGCCAGAGCCGGCGCACAGGCCTTGCGCAATAGCGCGACTTCCTGGCCAAGCGCCTGCGGCGAATCGGCATGAAAGCGCGCAAGCGTCTCCCCGACCTTGATCTTGACCGCGTCGATCACTGTGCGCGGCAGGGCGATGCGCGGTTCGCGGCCCAGCACCTGCAACTGCCTGCTTTCCACCAGCGCACTGATGCGCGCATCGTCGAGATTGAAAATGCGCGCGAACCAGTCAAGGTCGACGCCGGCCGGCAGCGCCGGCTGCAAGGCGGCGAGTGCGGCTTGCGGGTCGGCATGCGTCAGCGCCGCAAGTTGCAGAGCGCGCAGTTCCGGCTTGCGGCGTTGTCGTGGCGCGCCGGGGTCGAGTATCACGCCGCCGCCGATGGTGCGCATGGCCGACTGGTCGCGCACGATGAAGCGGTCGCCGTGCTGTGCCGCCATCGG
>JAYVWK010000093.1:0-2707 GCA_043786185.1 Burkholderiales bacterium | reverse complement strand
CGGCGGAGCCGGGCGATGAGCGATGTTCTGTTGAAGGTTGACGACGTCTCCAAGCATTTCGGCGGCTTCACCGCCCTGTCGCATGTGAGTGTGGAAGTGGCGCAGGGTGAGAGGCTGGGCCTGATCGGACCCAACGGCTCCGGCAAGACCACGCTGATCAACTGCATTTCAGGGGCGCTGAAAAACGAGTCCGGCAGCATCGCCTTCAAAGGCGAGAACCTCAACGGCATGGCGCCGCACCAGCGCACGCGGCGCGGCATCGCCCGCTCGTTCCAGATTCCACGCCCTTTCCACAGCATGACCCCGGTCGAAAACCTGGCCGTACCGCTCGAATATGTGACCCACCGCGGTGCGGTGCACAAGGCCGATATCCGCGGTGAAGCCGAAGCCATCCTGGCGGACATGGGCTTGGCCGACAAGATGAACGCCTCGTGTGCCGGCTTGTCGCAGGTGGAGCTGCGCAAGCTCGAGCTGGCACGCGCGATGGCGGCGCGGCCTGCGCTCCTGATCTCCGACGAAGCCATGGCCGGCCTGTCGAACACCGAGTGCGACGAAGTGCTGGCGATTCTCTTCAAGCTCTCCGACAAGGGCATCACCATCATCATGATCGAGCACATCATGCACGCGATCATGCGTTTCTCGAATCGGGTGGTCTGCCTGGATGCCGGCAAGCTCATCGCCAACGGCACGCCCGGTGAAGTGGTGAAGAACCCGGACGTGCAAAGGGCTTATCTTGGCGCTTGAACTCAAAGTCGAAGGCATATCCGCGGGCTACGGCGCGGTGCGCGCGCTCGAAGGCGTATCGATCAATGTGCGAGAGGGTGAGACCGTGGCGCTGCTGGGCACCAACGGCAACGGCAAGAGCACTTTGATGAAATGCCTGGTCGGGCTGGTCACGCCCAGGAGTGGCAGCATCACTCTGGAAATCGACGGTGTGGTGCACAACCTGATCGGCAAGGGGCCGCAGGAGATCGTCGATCTTGGCGTGGCGATGGTGGCCGAAGGCCGGCGCCTGTTCCCGAAGCTGACCGTTGAAGAGAACCTGTATCTGGGCGCCTACCGGCCGGCGGCGCGCGCCACGCTGGAGAAGAACCTCGAATTCTGCTACGCGACCTTTCCGGTATTGAAGGAACGGCGGCGCCAGTTGGCCGGCAGCATGTCGGGTGGGCAGCAGCAGATGGTGGCGATCGCACGTGCGTTGATGTCGGCACCGAAGCTGCTCTTAGTCGATGAACCCTCGGTCGGCTTGTCGCCCCTCCTGGTGTCGCAGACCATCGAGAAGATCGGTGAGCTCAACCGCAAGCACGGCATGACCGTGCTGATGGCCGAGCAGAACTTTCACCAGACCATCAAGATCGCGCACCGCGGCTACGTGCTGGTGCATGGCGAGATCGCTTTCGAGAGCCGCGACGTGGCCGAACTCGAGAACAATGATCTGGTGAAAAACCTGTATCTGGGCGCCTGATTTCGTTTTCGGACTGGCCCGACGATCTGGCATCTCCGGAATCGCTGCAGACGCGGTACCAACATCTGGCAATGCCATGACGCGACGCGCAATTATTGTCGGTGGATCGGTTGCGGGCTTGAGCGCGGCAGCTATGTTGGTACGTGCCGGCTGGCATGTCGAGTTATTCGAAAAGGCCGGTACCGAACTCGAAGCGCGAGGTGCGGGCATCGCCACCCACCTTGAACTGCATCGTGCGATGGCACGCGCCGGCTGCGACATCGCGCAACTCGGGCCCACTGTCAGTGAACGCGTGGTCTTCGATCTGGCGGGCAAGGTGATTGAGTCATGGCGCTACGATCAGGTGTTCACTGCCTGGGGCCGGGTTTACAAATTGCTGCGGGCGCAGGTGCCGGTCGCGGCCATGCACTACGGCGTGTCGTTCACCGACTTTGAAACCCTGCCTGCCGCCGGAGTGCCGGTGCGCGCGCGCTTTTCCGATGGTCTAAGCCGAGAGGCGGATCTGCTGGTGGCCGCCGATGGCTTGCGCTCGCCGGTACGCGCCATTGTTGCGCCGGAAGTCAAACCGGAGTACGCGGGCTACGTCGCCTGGCGCGGCATGGTCGAGGAAAATCGCATCTCGCCATACACGCTCGATACCCTGGTGGGCAAGTTTGGTTTTTGCATTCCGCCCGGTGAGCAGATGATCGGTTATCCGATCGCCGGCATGGACGGCGGCGTTGACACCGGCTTGCGCCGTTTCAGCTTTGTCTGGTATCGCCCGGCGGATGAGGATGAGGCATTGCCGCGCTTGATGACCGGCACCGACGGCGTGACTTACCTAAGCGGGATCGCGCCGCATTTGCTCGACCCGCGCCACATCGCCCAAATGCGCGCCGATGCACGAAGGCTGCTGGCGCCGCAGTTCGCCGAAATCGTCGACCTCACCGCGCAGCCGCTGATTCAGCCGATCTTCGACCAGGTGGTGCCGCGCATGGCCTATGGCAATGTCGCAATCATGGGCGACGCCGCATTCGTCGCGCGGCCGCATTGCGGCATGGGCGTGACCAAGGCTGTGAGCGACGCGTGCGTGCTGGCTGACGCACTTGCCGAATGCGCTTCGATTCCAGAGGCATTGGCACGCTTCGAGGCCCTGCGCATGGTGGAAGGCCGGCGCGCGGTGGACTTGTCGCGCCAGCTTGGTGCCTACATGCAGGCGCAGACGAAGACCGACGATGAACGGGTGCAGGCCGAGAAATACCG
>JAYVWK010000092.1:0-9845 GCA_043786185.1 Burkholderiales bacterium | reverse complement strand
GCGAGCTTGCGGGACGCGCGGCGTTTACGCCGGTGAGGGCTTGCGCCAAGGTGCTTTTGCCGGTTTGTCGCGCACCATTGAGCACGACCACCGGCGTATCGAGCAAGGCGGCGTTGAGCTGTGCGGCAATGTGGCGGGGATACATTTTTGCTACTTTACTGGTTGATTTTCGACCAGTCAATGGTTGATTTTCAGGCAGTTTTTTACTGAATAGTCGCGCTGGAAAGATTTCATGTTGCAGTTGAACGCGATGGAGTCCGTGGCTTCAAGGTCGCAATTTGTGACCGTGAAGCCCGGCCGCGACCAAACCCGCAAGCGTGATCAGGCGATCGCCGGGCTGATCGATTCGATGCGCCAACTGCAAGCGCCGCCCGATCCGAGGAAGCGGCCCATCGGGTTCGTGATTCCGGACGAGACGCCGGCCAAGAAATAGCGCAGCAGCGGCGCCACGCAACGCCGCTGCAAACCACAGCGCCAGTCAAGCCGACGTCGCGGTGGTGCTTCCCATCCTACTAACGACGATCCGGGTACGGAAGCCTCACCAGGCCGGAATGCAAGTCAAATCCGGCACCATAGCTTCGCTTTGAGCAGAACCAGCGACATTCGCTGATGTGGGTGATCGGCAACAGCACCAGTGAAATTTCGCGCAACCTGATAGCCCGACGCGACCTGGGTTGGCCGCGTCGGGCCGTTTGCCGCGCTGGGCCGTTTGCCGCGCTGGGCCGTTTGCGACACCGGGCGGTTTGCGACGCGCCCCCGCGTCGATGTAATATTTCCACTTCGAATTCCTACTTTTGGACACGCCATGCATGTCTCCGAAAAAGGCCAAGTCACGATCCCCAAGCACATCCGCATCGCCGCCGGCGTCGCGCCAGGTAGCGAAGTGTCGTTCAGCCTTGAAGGCAGCAAGATCGTGATTACGCCGCGTGCAACTGGTCTGAAGGATGACCGTCGCGCGAAACTGCGCGTCGCCGCGGCACGCGTCCGCGCAAGTCTGAGCCCTGAATTCAGGCAGCTCGGCGCTGACGAGATCATGGCATTTCTTCGTGGCGATGAGGCCGCCCCGAAATCGTCACGCCGTAGTCGCCGCTAGTCTCGCGAACTACGACGGCAGCGCCGGAACGTTGGTCGATACCAACGTCTGGATTGATTGCATCGACGATGGTAGCGTGTGGCACGCGTGGGCGCAGGAGCAACTTCAAAAGTGCAGCGAGCGCTCTCCTTTGCATGTGAACCCGATCATCTACACCGAGCTTCTGGTTCCAGGACCGGGCGTCGATGTGCTGGACGCACTGCTGGACGTCTATGACACCCGGCGCAGCCCCCCTCCCCTGGACCTGCGCATCGTTGACGGCGGCTGCCTTCGCTCTTTACCGCCGCAGAGGCGGCTCGAAATCGAAGCCCATGCCGGACTTCTACATTGGCGCCCACGCCGCGGTCGCGAACCTGAGCGTGCTGACTCGCGATCCCGGCCCATACAAAAGCTACTTCCCGCGCCTGTTGCTGATTGCACCATCAAGCGTGACCTAGCGCTGCCCGATCGCGTAGCGCGCCGGAGTGGCAAGAGGCTCGAAGCGGCTTGGGTGTCGCAGGCGACAACCGAGCAAATAGACGACCTCTGTGCACCAGGACAGCGGCGCCGGCGCCGGCATGTATGCCTGGCTGCTGCACTTGAGCGGGCAGCCGCGGGTGGCGCAGGAAACCCTGGCGCGCGCCCTGCAACGCCTGCCCACCGATGCGCTGCTGCTGGCCACGCGCGAGCTTTTGAATACGACAGAACCGGTGCCGGCCGGCTGCTGGAAACACCGGCACGCTTCGCACCGATGCCGCGCGGCGTCGCCGGCCAGCCGGCCGCCCTGCGCGCGCTGGCAAGCGGCGTGCTGGTCGACCAGGGCATGACGGTACTGACCGCGTCAGCGGCACTGGAAGGCCATGAACGTGTGTGGGTACGCGACGGCCTGGGTCGCTTAGGCAGCGCGCTGGTAACGCGGCGCGACATGCCTTCCGGCCTCGCCGAATTGCGCCTGGACATCCCGCTCAAGGTCACCGGGCCCGCGTTGGCACTGGCGGCGCGCGATCCGTTTTCCGGCTCGCCGGCTTTCACCGTCGCCTACCCTAAGCCGGCGGAGCCGGAACCAAACAGGACGTACGATAGCAGCCTGATGTACAGAGCGGAGAAGTCCGATGTCTACCGGATTGATTGATCGATACGCGGAGAATTTGCACGGAGTGCTGTCGTGCTACGACCGGATCATCATCACGGGAACATTGCCGGGAGCGTGCTACGCCGAAGGCATGACAAGTTTTTTGCACACCAAGGGAATCCGGATATTTGACTACGCACGCTTTGCCGAGCCGTTGCGGGGGCGCATCCGCACGCGCGCGCAGGAAGTGTGTGAAGCGGCCGGCGTGGTGATTGAACATGTCAACAAGAGCCACATCCGCAAGGAAGAACTGGTGGCGCGGGTGTTGAAGGTGCGCGGCGAAGCCCCTGGTCTGGTGCATGTTCTGTCGGCGATGGAGGCATGCAACAGCTACAAGCCCTGGCATGACAAGCCGAGCGGGCGCACCTATCTGCGGTATGACAGCGGCAAGTGCTTGCACTACTACTACTTCTACTTCATCGACGAGCAGTTTGGCTTGTGCTACCTGCGGGTACCGACGTGGGCGCCATTTGGCCTGCAACTGTATTGCAACGGCCACAGCGCCTTGGCGACCGCGCTCAAACGCGAGGGCATCGACTTCGTGCAGGCCGACAACGCCTTCTTGCGCATCGCCGACATCGCGCGCGCCCAGGCGCTGGCCGACGCGTTCAGCCCCGACGTGCTGCACAAGCGGCTCGATCGCTACGCACAGTGGCTGTGTCCGGTGCTCGACGTGTTCGGTCAAAGCTACCACTGGAGCATCCGGCAGGCGGAATATTCCACCGACCTGATGTTCAAGAGTGGGCAGATTTTTGGCCCGCTGTATGACGCGGTGTCGCGGCAAGCGGTGCTGGCTGCGCATGCCGAGCATGTCGCCGGGTTTCTTGGCAAGAAGGTCACGCCGCAATTGGCCCAGGAAATTGGCTCGCGGCTGTCCACCCGCATTGAGGGACGCAGTATCAAGCACCACATGGGCGCGGCCAGATTCTGCGTATTGAGACCATCATCAATGACGTGTCTTTTTTCAAGCACCACCGCAAGGTGGAACACCGGGACGGGCCTGCCACCCGCGAACTCGCCCCTCTGAAGAAGTCGATCTACAGTCTGATCGACCTGCGGGAAATATTGCTTGGCTGCAACCAGCGCTATCTGGCCTTTCTTGGCAGTCTCGACGATCCAAGTTCTGGCGCCCGTGACCTGCAGCGTCTGAGTGCGCCGCAGACTGGTCCTGATGAACGCACGGTCAAAGGGCTGAACTTCTTCAACGCAACCGAGCAGGTCTTGCTGCGCACCTTGCAGCGCGGCGAATCCAACATTCATGGTTTGCGCCGCTCTGATCTGGCCTGGCACGTTCCGCTTTCCTCTTCCGCGCTTTCGCGTCAGTTGGCTCGCTTGCGCTTGCTTGGCTTGATCAAAAAAGTGGCTCATACCTATCGCTATTACCTCACTCGCTTGGGCCCTGCCGCCATCGCCGCCGCTTGTTCCCTCACGCAATTCAGCATCGTTCCCGCTCTCGCTTCCGCTCATTAATTTCTTCTCACATATCGCGAAGACTGAACTTCTTAGAGACTAAGTGATTGATTTAACTGAGAGTGATTGGGGAAAGTGACAAACTCAGGTTAGGCCCCGCTTTGCGCGCGCGCCAGCGCGGCCCCCGCGCCGAGCGCCGCCAACTTGGCCAGCGCCACTTCGCGCGACATCGGTGCCATGCCGCAGTTGGTGCAGGGGTACAGGCGCGTGCGGTCCACATACTTGAGCGCTTCCTTGATGGTACCGGCCACCTGCTCCGCGGTTTCCACGCTGTCGCTGGCGACGTCGATCACACCGACCAGCACATCCTTGCCGTCGAGCAGCTTGATCAGGTGCATCGGCACATGCGAGTTGGCGCACTCAAGCGACACCTGGTCGATGCGGCTCTTCGCAAGCGCCGGAAAAATTGCCTCGTACTGACGCCACTCACCGCCCAGCGTCTGCTTCCAGTCGAGGTTGGCCTTGATACCGTAGCCGTAGCAGATATGAACGGCAGTGGTGCACTTGAGGCCATCGATGGCGCGATGCAGGGCATCGATGCCCCAGGCGGACACGTCGTCCATGTACACATTGAAAGCAGGTTCGTCGAACTGGATCACATCCACGCCGTCAGCCTCCAACGCACGTGCTTCCCGGTTGAGCAAATCGGCCAGCGCCATCGCCAGCGTGGCCTTGTCGCCATAGTGGCGGTCGGCGATGGTGTCGACAATGGTCATCGGGCCTGGCATGGTGATCTTGAGCTTCCTTGCGGTGTGGGCGCGCGCCAGACGCGCCTCGGTGGCGTGTACCCGCCCTTTCAACTTGAGCGGCCCCATCACCACCGGCACAAAAGCGTCGTAGCGGTTGTTGCGGATGCCCATTTTTACCTTGTTCTCGAAATCGATGCCTTCGACGAATTCCAGGAA
Source organism: Burkholderiales bacterium (assembly GCA_043786185.1). Classification (GTDB taxonomy): domain Bacteria; phylum Pseudomonadota; class Gammaproteobacteria; order Burkholderiales; family JAEUOS01; genus JAEUOS01. The sequence goes on along the minus strand of JAYVWK010000092.1, from coordinate 5,266 downwards.
ACCGTGCACGAAGTGCTGGCGCGATTGCTCACCGTCGGTGATGATCGCGAGGCCTGCATCTTCCTGCGCCTTGATCCACAAAAGCGTGGCGTCCGTCTTGGCGGTGGCGAGGTTGTCGCCCTGCGCGGCCCACTGCGGCCACAGCTTGTTGGGCTCGGCCAGCCAAAAAGGCTTCGGCAGACTGCCTGCGATGGTGGCGTCGAACATGATGGTGGCTTTCGAAAGTCAGCGTAGGGCGAAGCAAGCCATGTTAGCGCAGGTCGCAAGCGAAGCGCGAACAGGAGCCAACAGCGTCTGTCCCATGGTTCGCAGCCACCCTCACTTGCAAAACCGGCCGGTCGCCACTTTCCAGAGAATTCCACGCTCGTCACGGCCTGATTGCCCAACCGGCCGCCATACCGGCGCGTCCAGTTGGATCGCGGTGACCCGACTCTCGTCCCACAACAACACGACATAAAGCGAAGCCGGACTGAAAAGCAGGTTTTTCTTCGCCTCATTGAGTTCCGAGCCGCGCAGGATCAGGGCTTCGACCATATGCTGGCGCGACCAGCCATTGATGGTGTCCTGGCGCGCACAGACCGACTCGCGCACCAGCGCGTGGGCGGTGGCGACGGGCAGAAACAGGCAGACCAGGAGAAATAGCCGACGCATGGACAGATTTTCAACCGATTCAGCGGGATTGCGGCCAGCAGCCGCGGCTAGCTGACCCGGCGGTACTGGCGCCTCACGCCTGCCTTGATCCGCTACCACGACAGCATGGTCAGGCCTGCATTTGGACCAATAGATATTTGTAATATCGGCAGCGTTGCGACTAAACGTAGGCCGCCCGGCGGCCAACCGTTACACTGCGGAAAAGCGGCTTATCTTCGAACCCGACCCTTTATACCGCCGTCGACCACTGCGCCACAAACCCAACGCTATTCATCCACCATGCTCTGGAACTGCCCCTACTGCAACCATGCGATCACGCCCAAGACGCTCAAATCGATCAAGCTCGAAGCCGAAGGCGGGCGCCGCGCCATGTTGTGTCCGGCGTGCGACCAGGAAGTCGAGATGGATGTGCACCCGGCTGAATATTGGCAACTGGCGATCCCCGCGGTGGGCCTGTTGTTTCTGTGGTGGGCCAGCAAAAGCGGGGGCGACACGGCCATGGTGCTGGCCGGCGGCGTGGTCGCGGCCGGTCTGGTGACGACCATGGTGGTCAAGAAGCGAGTGTTGGGACCTTGGCGCCGTTTTCGCGTGCCGCCGGGCAAGGCTCCGCGCAAGCCCTGATTCTGCGGGCGGGACCGCGCCGCCGGACTGCACAAGCGCACGCCACAAGATTCTTGGCCGGCATGGCCCGCGCTTGGCCGTCGCCGCGCAGGCCGCCCGCTGGTCCAAGTGATCGGATCGATGCGCGGCTGAAGCATTTTCGACGCAGCGCTTGCATCGGATTGCCTTTTAATTTATAAATTGATAATTAAAGGATAATCGGCAGTTGTCGGCGCATGCGCCATTTGCGCCGACGATCACGTACCTGCACACCCGCCTGCATAAAAGGACCCTCCATGGAACTCGGATTCTTCACCATGCCGCTGCACCCCCCGGGGCGCAATTATCTCGAAACGCTCAAGGAAGATCGCGAAGCCATCATCATGGCCGACCGCCTGGGTTACACCGAGGCCTATGTGGGCGAGCACACCACCGACCTGGCCGAAACCATTCCCTCTTGCCTGATGTTCCTCTCTTCGCTGGTGCACGCGACCTCGCGCATCAAGCTGGCCACCGGCACGCTCAACCTGCCCAATGGCCATCCGGCGGCCTTCGCGGCCAACGTCGCCATGTTGGACAACATGCTTGAAGGGCGCTTCATCGTCGGTATCAGCCCCGGCGGCTTGCCGTCCGACATGGAAATGTTCGAGAACCTCGACCGCGACCGCAAGGCGATGTTCCTGGAGTGCATCAACCACATGATCGCCCTGTGGACCGGCGCAGCGCCCTACAACTTCAAGGGCAAGTTCTGGAACCTGTCGACCGAGCGCACCCTGATCACCGAGATCGGTCAGGGCACGATCCTGAAAACTTATCAAAGGCCGCACCCGCCGATTGTGATCACCGCGGTGGAGCCATTTTCGTCCGGTGTGACCGCCGCCGCGGCGCGTGGCTGGGAACCGATTTCGGCCAACTTCCTGCTGCCGCAATGGGTCAAGTCGCACTGGGGCAAGTATGTGCCGGGTTGTGCCGAAGCCAGCCGCCCGGCCAACCCCGCCAATTGGCGTGTGGCCAAGACCGTATTCGTGGCCGAAGACGGCGCTGTTGCGCAGAAATACGGCAAGGGCGAAGATGGGCCTTATCACTTTTACTACAAGCAACTGCTGTACAAACTGAAGCGCGCCGGCCGCAGCAATCTGTTCAAGGAAAGCCGCGACGCGCCCGATGATTCGGTCACTCTGGATGGCGTGGTCGACCGCCTGGTGATCGCCGGCACCCCGGGCGAAGTGGCCGAGCAGATCATGGCCTTCCGCGAAGAAACCGGCGACTTCGGCACCCTGCTCTACTGCGGCATCGACTGGACCGATGGCGCCCTCGGCCGGCGCTCGATGGAGCTGATGGCCGAAAAAGTGATGCCGCTGGTGAACCAGGCGATCAAGGCGGAGAAACTGCTGGCGGCGTGATCCAGGCGGGCGCCAGGTGCGTCCTGCCGCGGCGTTTGCACCCCTGATTCAGGGCAAGGATGCCCCCGGCTGCGAATCCAGTCCCGCGAATGCCGTTTCGGCGGCACGCCGCACATGGCGCGTGGCGAGCATCGCCGCCAGCTCCTCGTCGCCATCGATGACAGCCGCCAAAATGCGCGAATGTTCATCCCAATCCTCGCGCGCCCGCCGCGCGGTGTTGGCGGCGAACACTAAGCCGGTGCGCTCACGCAGGGTACGCATGATGTCCCACAGAATCGTGTTGCCGCCGGCCTGCGCCAGCTTGTCGTGAAAGGCGCCGTTCAGGCGCACCAGGTCGTCCACATCACCCGATCCGGCAGCCTGATTGCCGCTCTCTTGCACGATACGCAGTTCGGCAACGATCACCGGAGCGCGGTGGCGTGCGGCCAGCCTCGCGTTGAGCCCTTCGAGCGTGGCCCGCACTTCGACCAAGTCGCGCGCCACTTCGGGCGACACTGCCGCCACCGACGCGCCGCGCCGCGGTTGCACATCGACTAAGCCCTCGGCGGCGAGCGCGCGCAAGGCCTCGCGGATCGGTACCCGTGATACCCCAAGCTCCTCGGACAAGCGGTCTTCGACCAGGCGGTCACCGGGCTTGTAGCGTCGCGTCAGAATCGCGTGCCGCAATTCGTCGGTAACCTGCTGGCCAAGCGACGCATGATCGCGCCCCAAGGTGCCGCGCGGCACGCTGCCATGCTTGGCTGCGTCGGGCAGCGCTGGCGAATCACTCGGCAACATCTTGTTCATGCGGCAATTATAGGTGGCGTACCGCGAGGCCTGAATCAGGCACGCAATGCCCTGGCGATGAGCAACAACGCCGCGAGAGCCGATATGACCAGCACCGCCTGGCGCACCAGTTCGGGCTTGATTCTTCCAACCACAAGGCTCGACAAGCCGAAACCCAGGGCCATCGGCGGCAACAGCAGGAAACTCAGCGTGAACTCGCGCCAGTGAAAGCGTCCGGCAGCCGCCAGCACTGCCAGCGAGACGATCGACCCGGCCACCAGAAAAACGCCGATGGTCGCGCGCAGGCGCGCCGGTTCGAGGCTTTGCAGCGCCAGTCCCATCGGTGGCGTACCAACCGAAGTGATGGTACCCATGAAGCCCGAGGCGAAGCCCGCGATCCCGAGCAAGCCCGGTCGCGGCGTCACCTGTTGCGTACCGAAGCTTAGCGCGACCGCAGCCAGAATCAGCACCGCGAAAATCAGTGCGAAGGCGCTGCGCGGCAACACGCCGATGACCAGGCCGGCGAGGATCGAGCCCGGCACGCGACCGGCGAAGGCGATCGCGGCCAATCGCACATCGATGCGTCGCCATTCGCGCAGCGCCGCCAGCAAGGACACGGCGCCGCCAAGCACCAGCATTGGCCCAGGCACCAGGTCCGGCTCCACCAACGCCACGATCGGTGCGGCAAACAAGGCAAAGCCGATGCCTGCCGCGCCCTGCAGGCAGGCGCCAAGCATGACGGCAAGCATGCAGACAAGCGTGCCGCCTGATGCCAGTTCCTGCATCAGGCGCGATACGCCGGCCAAGCCGCAAGGGCTGCGGCGCCGATCTCCGACGCACCGAAGTGCATGGTCTGCGGCGCCACAGGATCGAATGCCGGCCAGTGCGCTGGGCCGGCCGCTACGCCGGCGGCGGCGAAGCCGTCCCATGAGCGCATCATTGCGCGCGAAATCGAATCAACGCCTGGCCCCCGCCCGATCTTCCTAGCGACGTGTTCGCTCCCCGTGGTGCCGAATACGAATGGCACGTCGAAGGCCTGCGGCGAGCCGCGCCCGGGAGCCGCCAGCGGGTAAGCGAATTCATACACATAGGTGGGCTGCCCGGCGCGCCTGGCGCCCGGCGAAATGCAGGAGCGGTGCCATGAACACCAGATCGGTATAGATGACCGACCATGCCGCTTCGATGCCGCCATGCAGCCAGAACAGTACCGGCAACCTGGCCCCCACATCCGGCGTCCAGACATTGAGGAACAGGCAATCCTCGGACTGCCGTTGGATCGGCTCGTTCATCCATGTCTGATTGCCGCCGAGGGTTTGCAGGCTGGCCGGGCCGGATAAGCTTGCGAGCAGTCGCCCATCAAGCGTCTGGACTTCAAGCGTGGCGGCGTCCATGATCGCCCGCTGCGTTGGTCAGTCGATGCTGATGTTGTTGCGGCGAATCACCTCGGCCCACTTGCGGCGGGTCTCGGCTAACCACTCAGCCGATTGCGTCGGGTTGAGACCAGTCGCGACATAGTCCCAGTTGCGATTCTTTTCCACCAGGTCAGGCTGGGCCAATGCGGCAAGGATTTCGCGACTGAGCGTACGCACCACTTCATCCGACGTGCCCGCCGGCGCCATCACCGAATAGGCAAAGGTCGCGTTGAAGCCGGGATAGCCGCTCTCGGCAATGCTCGGCACATCGCCGATCAGCGCGGAACGCTGCGTGCCGGACACGCCCAACGCCTTGAGCTTGCCACCCCTGACCTGCGGCACCACACCCGAGACCACCGCGAAGATGGAATCGACCTGGCCGCCGGCGACATCGATCACCGACTGCCCGGTACCCTTGTAGGGAATGTGGGTCAT
>JAYVWK010000091.1:0-3519 GCA_043786185.1 Burkholderiales bacterium | reverse complement strand
CGCACCGCCTGCTCGCCACTCTTTTCGATGTTGGCCAGCATCTCTTCGACCACCTTGCGGGCGTTGTCGGCTTCGGTCTCGGGAGTTTTGGTGGCTTTTTTCAGGTAGGTGATCGACATGGCGTGAAGTCCGGTGGTTCAAGGGAGAATGGGTACCTGCAGGGTGAATAACCGGAGAACCTCTCCAGAAGCGGTTCTCCGGGGTGTTGCGTCGGCGTGGTCAAGTGTTGCGCCGTAATTGCCTTTAGTGGATGGACTAGTTCGTGCGGTTGGCAAACTCGCGCAGCTTCGGATCGGCATTCACCATCTTCATGAACTCGTCGGTGATGTAATCCTTGGTTGCCGGGGCTTCGGGAATGGCGCCGGTGCCCTTGATGAATTCGCCGATTTTGCCCATCCAGCCATCGACATCCGAAGCGCCTTTGCTGCGATCCATGATGCGCAACTGGCCGGCCAGGTCAAAGGTAGGGCGGGTGTCGAACTCCTTGTTGAGCGAGGCTTCCGAGATCGAGGTGCCGCCTTGGGCGTAGAACTTGTTCATCATGGCCACGGCCTCCTTGCGGTTGGCGTTGGCCCATTTCCATGCGCGCAGGTAGACGGCCAGGAAGCGAGCCACGTTTTGCGGCTGCTCCTTGGCGTAGTCGGCGCGCACGATCAGTGCGCCCGGAACGATGGCACCGCTGTCCCTGCCGGAACACAGGAGCTTGGCTCCCGACTTCTCTTCCACGGTGTAGATGTTGGGTGCCCACAGACCGGCCAGTTCGGTGTTATTCGAAGCGAGTGCGGAGATGATTTCGGCCTGGCCCATGTTCTTGAGCGACACGTCGGCTTTTTTCAGGCCGTATTTATTGAGGCACGACTGCACCGCGTAGTCGCCAGTCGAGTTGGCGGTGAGCAGGATGGTCTGGCCCTTGAGCAAGGCCGGGTTCTTCATGTAGGCGTCGGCCTTGTCGCCGCGCACCATCAGTGCGTTGCCGTGTGACTCATCGTTGGTGATGCCGATGGTCATGAGGTTGAAGCGCACCTTGCCCAGCACGGCCGGCACCGAGCCGGTGCCGCCGACGTCCCAGGATTTGGAAGCGGAAGCGGCGATCTGCGGCACGCCGGCAGGGAAGGTGGAGAACACCGGCTTCAAGCCCAGCTCGGCCCACCAGTTTTTCTCGGTGGCGATGTAGAAGGGCAGCGCCCAGTAGAGCGCGGGTTGGTAGCTCACCTTGATCTCGGTCTGTGCCTGTGCGGTGACCGGTGCCGTTACAGCCAGCGCCAGCGCAAGCGCGGGCAGGGCGGTACGAATGCGTTTGAACATGAAATCTCCTTGTGTCGTCTTGGTAGGGGTGGAATAAAACGGATCTTGGTGTCCGTTGGGTGATATCAATGATCGGCTGGCGTCTGCTGCTCGCGCAGAAGACGCCAGATGTGGGTGCGCAAATGGACGAAGGAAGTCTGGTCCATCACGTCTTCAATTTTCTCGAAGCGGTCCCAGTTGTCGCTGGCGCGCACGCTTGCCACATCCATGATTTCGCGGATGGTGCCGGGTCGGCGGCTCATCACGACCACCCGGTCGGCCAGGTACACCGCTTCTTCGACCGCATGGGTGATGAACAGTACCGTGCGCGGGTTGACGCGGGACAAGCGCACCAGCTCTTCCTGCATCACCACGCGGGTTTGCGCATCCAGCGCGCCAAAGGGCTCATCCATCAGCAACACCTGTGGGTCGAGTACGTAGGCGCGAGCGATCGCCACGCGCTGCTGCATGCCGCCCGAGAGCTGGTGCGGAAAGGCGCTCTCGTAGCCACCCAGGTTCATCAGCTTGATGACGTCGGCGACCCGGCGAGTGCGCTCGGCCTGATTCACTCCATTGGCTATGAGACCAAAGCTGATGTTCTCTGCCACGGTCTTCCAGGGGAAGAGCGCAAACTGCTGGAACACTACGGCGCGATCCGGTCCCGGTTCGGTGACGACCGTGCCGCCCACGGCCACGGTGCCGCTGGAAGGAAACTCCAGGCCGGCAGCCATGCGCATGCAGGTGGTCTTGCCGCACCCGGATGGCCCGACGATGGCGACAAACTCTTGGTCGCGCACCGTCAGGTTGATCTCCTGGAGCGCCGGGAATTCCTGGCCATCGCGCTTGAAGGTGCGCGCCACGTTGGTAAAGACGATATCGCTCAATTGTGCTCCCTCGCGCTGCGCGCGGTCCCTCCGAGAGGGACTTCGTCTTCCTTGGGACGGCCCTGCGGAAGTCTCATGTTGCTCTGCCCCGCTTGCGGTTGACTGCGGCTTCGATCTGCCGGATGCCGATGTCGATCAACAAGCCCACCACGCCAATGGCGACCATGCCGCTCATCACGATCGGTGTATTGATGCTGCTTTGCCCCTTTACCATCAGGTAACCCACGCCGCTCGACGCCACGATCAGTTCGGCGCCGACCAGCGATTGCCAGCCTAAACCCGCACTCACGCGCACCCCGGCGATGATCGACGGCACCGCTGCCGGCAGCAATACCTGGGCAATCATGCGCGAGTTCGAAAGCCCCAGCATGCGCGCCGCCTCGATCAGGTAGGGCTCCACCTGACGGGCGCCGCGATAGGCGTTGACCATGCAGGGCGGAAAGGCCCCGGCAAAGATGATCAGCGTCGGCCCGCCAATGCCGGTGCCGAACCAGAGCGCGGCAAACGGCACCCAGGCAATCGGCGCCACATAGCGCAGCGCCTCGAAGAGCGGCGTGACGATGGCATCGAGGGTGCGGAACCAGCCCATTAACAAGCCCAGCGGCAGGCCAATCGCCACCGCCAGCCCGAACCCCATCAGATAGCGGCCGACGCTGGAGAGCAAATGGGCTTGCAGGGTGAAGCCGGCAAACGGATCTTGTGTCAGCTTGATGAACTGCAATGCCACATCGCCCGGGCCGGGCATGAAAGCCTTGGGCATCAGCCCGGAGGCGGCAATCGCCCACCACACCGAGAGGAAGCCGATGAGGCCGATGGCATGCAGGCGCCAGCGAACGCCGGCCTCAAGCGGGGTGCGTGCGTCCGTGGTGTTCACGGCTTTGGCGCTTGCCTGGCTCATGCCGTCCTCCAGCGCATCACGCGTTGCTCGACTTTGCCGAGCAGCCAGGTCGAGGCCGCGCCCGAGAAGGCCACAAACACCATGCCGGTCAAGATCATCGCGGGGAACAAATCCTGCGCGGCGGCGTTGAGCACCTGGCCCAAGCCCAGCAGGGCGCCCACCAGTTCAGCCGCCACCAGCGTAGTCCAAGAAGCCTGCAAGGAGAGGCGCAGCCCGGTAAAGATCATCGGTGACGCGGCGGGCACCAGCACTTCCAACACAAAACGCGGGCCGCGCACGCCGAGCATGCGCGCCGCTTCGATCATGAAGGGCTCGATATTGCGGATGCCGGTATAGGTGTTGATCACTGAGGGTACAAACGCCGCGAAGAAAATCACCATGATCTTGGCCGCATCGCCCAGACCCAGCCACACGATGGCGAGCGGTATCCACGCCAGCGGCGGAATCGGCCGA
>JAYVWK010000090.1:0-3039 GCA_043786185.1 Burkholderiales bacterium | reverse complement strand
GGCGATCGGGTCGTAGGGCAGCTTCTTGAATATGTGCGGATTGACCGAGTGCGAGGAGTTCGAGGTCAGAAACAGGGTGTAGCCATCGGGCGGCGCCTTGGCGACGGCGGTGGCGGCGATTTGCGCGGCCGCGCCGGGGCGGTTGTCGACCACGAAAGCCTGGCCCAGCGCCACGCGCAGTTCCTCGCCAATCATGCGCGCCAGAATGTCGGTGCCGCTGCCGGGGCCGAAGCCGATGACGATGCGTACCGGTTTGTTGGGGTAGGCGTCCTGGGCGCGCGCCGCCGGCGTCATGATGCTGCCTGCGATCGCGGAGGCCAGCAACAGATGGGTGAGCCTTGCTTTCATGTCAACCTCGCAAATGGTGGATTGGTGATTTCCGTCGTGTTACTTGCTTGCCCGCCCGCGAAACAACGGCGGGCGCTTTTCCATGAAGGCCTTTGGACCCTCCCTGGCATCGTCCATGGCCGCATTCTCCTTGGTGCACTGGGTTTCGATGGCGAAGGCTTCGTCGAGCGGGCGGCCGCTTGAGCGCACCATCACTTCCTTGGTTTTCTCCAGCGCCACCGGTGCGCCCAGGCACAGGCGGCGTGCCAGGTCGAGCGCGGTCGGCAGCACCTGATCTGGCGCCACCACCCGATTCACCAGCCCCATGGCAAGCGCCTGCTGCGCCGACACCGCCTCACCCAGCAGCAGCAACTCCATCGCGTGCGCCCAGGGCACCTGGCGCGGCAGCCGCACCAGTGAACCGCCGCTGGCGATCAGGCCGCGGCGCACCTCGGTGACGCCGATGGTGGCGTTCTCAGACATCACCCGCAGATCGGTGGCGAACACGAATTCTGCGCCGCCCGCCAGGGCGTGGCCGTTGATGGCGGCGATCACCGGTTTGAAGAAGTTCGCATTGCGCAACAGCGCCGCACCGAGCTGCTTGCGGTCGGCGGAAAAGCGCTCTTCCCATTCGCCCACCGGTGCGCGGCTTTTCATCATCAGCGGGATCAGGCTGCCCAGGTCGCCGCCGGCGCAAAACGCCTGCTCGCCGGCACCGGTCACCACCACGGCGCGGATCGCGTGATCAAGGGCGACCTCGCGCCAGAATTGCGCCAGCCTGACAATCATCTCGGGCGACAGCGCGTTGCGCTTGTCGGTGCGGTTCAGGGTGACGATGGCGATGTTGTCGCGGCGCTCCACCAGAATCTGTGACATCGTGACTTCGCTCCTCCGGCAGCACACGGCGCCATGTGCGGCGCGGATTGAATTATTTTGCAAGGCTACGCCGCAGCGTGCTGCGCTTTATGGTCAGACAATTGACATAGGCGGATAATATACTTACATTTCGTCCATGCCAACTGCGACGTTGCCCCCTCCCTCTACCGCCCGCGTGCCATCCACGCTGGCCGATCTGGGCGCGATCAACGTGCCCAAGTCCTGCGACGTGCTGGCCGAACGCCTGCAACAGCAAATACTTGGTGGCGGCTATCCGCCCGGCTCGGCCCTGCCGACCGAGCGTGAGCTGGTTGCCAGCACCGGCCTGGGGCGCGGCTCGGTGCGTGAAGCGCTGCGCATCTTGGAGGTTCAGGGGCTGGTACGCACACGCGCCGGGCGCTATGGCGGATCGGTGGTGTCGAAGCCGACCGATGCACTGCTGGCGGGGCATATCAGCCTGTTCGCCAAGGGGCACGGCGTAGCCTTGCGTGCCTTAGTCGAGGCGCGTCAGGCGTTAGAGCCGATGGTGGCCTTTCTCGCCGCGCGCAATCGTACTGAGGATGACCTGGTAATCCTCAAACGGATTTCGGCACGCCTTGACGCCGCTGCTGTCGACGACGTACCGCGCTTTCTGCTGGAGAACGCCAACTGGCACTCGGCGCTTGCCGCCGCCAGCCACAACGATCTGCTGCGCGCCTTCACCGCCTCGATCTCCGGTCTGATGCTGGAAGCTTCCGGCATCGAGAATTTCGCTTCGCCCAACGTGCGTGCGCTGGTGACCCATGCGCATCGGCGCATTCTGCAGGCGATCGAGGCGGGCGATGCCGACACCGCGCGACGGCGTGCCGAGCGCGACTTGCAGGCTTATGCCAAGCACCTCGAAGCAGCGGTGAGTGTCGCGCGGCGCAGGGCGGTGCGCCGATGACGCCGCTTGATCGCACGCCGGTTCTGGTCGGCATCGGCGTTGCTACCCGTCGCGAAGATAATTTCGAGCGTGCGCTCGAACCGATCGATTTGATGCACGAGGCGGTCGACGCCGCTGGCATCGATTCCGCTTGCGCCGCCACGCTGCCCGGCGTCCAGGCGATCGCCGTGCCGCGCGGCCGTTGGCGCTATGCCAATCCGGCCGGCGCGATCGCGCGCGCGATTGGCGCCGCGGACGCACAGACCGTGCTGGCGAGCGTGGGCGTATTGCAGCAGAGCCTGATCGGCGAGGCCTGCGCGCGTATCGCGCGCGGCGAGGCACATACCACCCTGGTAGCCGGGGCCGATGCCGGCTATCGTCTGCTGCGTGCGCAAATCGCCGGGCGCGAGGCGGCGGAGCAGGTGCAGGACGATCAACCGGATGTGTTTCTCTCACCCAAGGATGAACTGCGTCACGCGGTCGAGAAGCGGGCCGGAATCAAGATGCCGGTTGCGCTGTACGCGATGCTGGAGAGCGCGTATCGCGCGAAAAACGGCTGGTCGGTGGCCGATCACCGGGATCGGCTGGCCGAGCTCGGCGCGCGCTTCAGCCGGGTCGCTGCCGGCAATCCGCATGCCTGGCAGCGCAAGCCGGTCGCAGCCGCGACGATTCGCGATACCTCCGAACGCAATCCGCTGCAGGCCTTTCCCTATACACGCCTGCATTGCTCGACCTGGAATGTCGATCAGGCGGCGGCCCTGCTGTTTTGCTCGGCAGCGCGCGCACAAGCGCTCGGCATTCCACGCAGCAACTGGATCTTTCCGGTGGCCAGCACTGAATCGAATCACATGGTGGCGGTATCCGCCCGTGCCGATCTTGCGGATTGCCCCGGTGCGCGCATCGCCGGCCGCGCCGCGCTCGAGGCCGGGGAA
>JAYVWK010000089.1:0-2512 GCA_043786185.1 Burkholderiales bacterium | reverse complement strand
CGCGAGTTTATCTTTTGAGACTTCCTAATGACAATTTGAGCTGTGCGCAGACTAAACCTGCCGCCTGTAGCGGCTCCGCTGCGTCATCCGAAACGTCATTGCCATAGGAGTTGTCATGGACCTCGACATCCGAGGACGCACCGCGCTGGTTTCGGGTGCCAGCGCCGGTATCGGTGCTGGCGTCGCGCGAGTACTGGCCCAGGAAGGCGTCCGGATCGCCATCACGGCGCGCCGTCGGGATCTGCTTGAACACCTCGCCGCGCAGATCGCTTGCACAGGGGTCGAAACGCCCATCGTCGTGACCGGCGATGTCACCGATGCGGAAGAAGCGAAGCGCATCGTTGCCGAAGCCGCTGCCGCACTCGGCACTATCGACATCTTGGTCAATTGCGCCGGCGGTTCGCGCCCGACGCGGCAGGATGCGCCGGACGCGGACTGGGATGAAGCCTTTGCGTTGAACTTCACCGCAGCGCGCCGGCTGTCGCGGGCCGTGCTGCCGTCGATGCAGGCGCGGCAGTGGGGCCGCATCGTCAACATCAGCGGCTCGATGGAGCCGCGCTCGCTCAATGCGGCCAGCGCTGCCAAGGCGGCACTGCATCTGTGGGCCAAGGGGCTGTCCTGCGACATGGCAGCGGATGGCATCACTGTCAACACCATTGCGCCCGGCCGGATCAACAGCGAGCAGATTCTCGGCAAGGTGCACCCGAGCGAGGAAAGCCGAAGCGCCTTCATCGCCCGCAACATTCCCATCGGCTATTTCGGCGAGCCGGAAGACATCGGGCACCTGGTGGCCTTCCTTGCCTCGCCGCTGGCGCGCTACATCACCGGTGCCGTGATTCCGGTGGATGGCGGCATGCACTTCTTCGCGCATTGAGCTTCCCCACTCGACACTTCCTTCATTGAAGAGAAAAGACCATGAAAGCCATTCAACTCACCGCTCCCGCTCTCACCGCGTTTCGCCAGACCGAACTGCCCGACCCGAAGGCCGGTCGTGGCGAGGTGTTGGTGCGCCTGCGCGCCGCCACGCTGAACTTCGTGGACGTGGCCATCGCGACGGGCAACTTCCCCGGCGCGGGCTTTCCGATGATTCCGGTCGCCGATGGCGCAGGCGAAGTGGCCGCATTTGGCGAGGGCGTCAGTGGTCTGTCCATTGGCGACCGGGTGATCCCGCACTTCATGCCGAATTGGCAAGGTGGGGCGATCACGCCGTTCAATGTGGCCGCGATGCGCGGTGTCACGCTGCAGGGCTCGCTGGCCGAATATGTGGTTGTTCCCGCCACCAGTCTCGTCGCGTTGCCGGACCACCTGGATTTCGTCCAGGGTGCGGCGCTGCCCATCGCCGCAACGACAGCCTGGAATGCCGTGCGTTCGGCCCAGGGGCGCCCCGGCTCGGTCGTGGTGTTGCTGGGAACGGGCGGCGTCAGCATCTTTGCTTTGCAGTTCGCCAAGGCGTCTGGCGCCACGGTGATCCTCGCGTCGTCATCCGACGAAAAGCTGGAGCGTGCGCGCGAGATCGGCGCGGATCACCTGATCAACTACCGCGCCACGCCTGCCTGGGACGAGGAAGTGCTGAAACTCACCGGAGGGCGCGGCGCCGACCTGGTAGTGGAGACGGTTGGCGGGGCAACCATCGCGCGCTCGCTCAACGCGGCAGCGGTGGGTGGCACGGTATTCACGGTCGGCTTTGTCGGCGGCACGGCATCCTCGATCGACCTGCTGCCGATCATCGTCAAGGCCTTGCGCATCGTCGGCAACAACACCGGCTCCGTGGCCGACCTGGCGGAGGCGGTCCGAGCCATTTCCGCCCACCGCATCGTGCCCGTCATCGACCGTGTTTTCGGCATCGACGACACCAGCGCGGCGTATGCCGAACTCAGTGCCGGCGGGCGGCACTTCGGCAAGCTCGCCATTGCGCATTGAGCCACGGCAGACAGCCCGAATCCTGATCGCTCAGCAACGGGTGGCGTGTCCACCCCATCACTCGGCTTGCCCGGCATGCCGGTTTGGAGAAATTGGAAACGATCACCACCTTCGGTGCGCTGCACATGGCCTGGAACAACGCCGGAATACTCGGCGCCTTCCAGTCCATCCAGGACATGACCCTTGACGATTTCGACACCGTGATGGCGACCAACTCGCGCGGCGTGTTCGCCTGCCTGCAGTACGAGATCGCCGCCATGCGGAACAAGGGCACGCCCGGCGCCATTGTCAACACCTCGTCGTGGACGGCACATGGATCGATGCCCGGCCTCGCCGCCTATGCAGCCAGCAAGGCGGCGCTCGATGCGATGGTGCGAACCGTCGCGCTGGAGGTCGGACCCGAACAGACACGGGTCAACAACGTCAGCCCCGGCATCATCGCGACGCCGATGGCCATCGGCTTGCTCGGCGGGCGGCGCTATCAGCGCTGCGCCGCGAGATCCTGCAGCAGCAGTTCGACCACCATTTCCTCGTCGATCGCCTGCTGCGCTGCGCACATCGCTGCGGCGAGTGCTGCGTCCCACGACGGGTC
>JAYVWK010000088.1:0-2500 GCA_043786185.1 Burkholderiales bacterium | reverse complement strand
GTCATTTTATTGATTCCCTGCCCGTCCTGGTCGCCTGTTGAGGCCGCCCCGCAGTCAGTGCGGGTGAATACCGCATAGACGTACAATCACGGCTCAACCAGCAAGGAAACAGCATGGATAGCGTCGACCTCAACGTACTCAAGTCCGTTCTCACCTGGCGTCAGGCCGGGCATACCGTCAACCTGGTGACGGTAGTTGAAACATGGGGCAGCGCGCCACGTCCGCCGGGCGCCCTGCTGGCGATCCGCGGCGACGGCCAGATCGTGGGTTCCGTCTCTGGTGGCTGTGTCGAGGACGACCTGATCGAGCGTTGCCGCAACGCGCCGCTATTGGCGACCAAGCCGGAAATCGTCAGCTACGGCGTCACCACCGAGGAAGCGGCGCGTTTCGGCCTGCCCTGCGGCGGCGCATTGAAGCTGGTGCAGGAACCGGTCACCGAGACCGGCTGGGTTGAAGACATCCTGGCGCGTGCCGAGCGCCACGAACTGGCGATGCGCACCATCGATCTCAATACCGGCGCGGTCAGCATTTCGGGCGCCTCGCGCGCCGACAAGACCGCGTTCGACGGCAATACCTTGAAGGTGATCTACGGCCCCCTGTGGCGCATGCTGATCATCGGCGCCGGGCAGTTGTCGCGCTATCTTGCAGAGATGGCGCAAGCGCTGGACTACCAGGTGATCGTGTGCGACCCGCGCGAGGAATACCGCGCCGACTGGAATGTGCCGAATGCCGAACTGGTCACAGGCATGCCCGACGACGTAGTGCTGCAATTGAATCTCGATGCGCACTGCGCGGTGGTAGCCGTGACCCATGACCCGAAACTGGATGACATGGCGCTGCTCGAGGCGCTCAAGTCGCCGGCTTTCTACATCGGCGCACTCGGTTCGCGCGTCAACACCGCCAAGCGCAAGCTGCGTCTGAAGGAATTCGACCTGTCGGACGCCGAGATCGAGCGCCTGCACGGGCCGATCGGCCTGCGCATCGGCAGCCGCACGCCGCCGGAGATCGCGATTTCCATCCTGGCCGAAGTCACCGCGGTGAAAAACCGCTTCCCGCTGGACAAGGTATCGGACAAGGCCACCGGCAACTTCGAAGCCTGTGCCACCTGATTCGTGGCCGCCAAACCGACTGGCATTCTGCTCGCCGCCGGTGCCTCGAAGCGCTTCAACGGCAACAAACTCCTGCATCCGCTCGACGGCACGCCGATAGCATTGCGCTCGGCGCGCGCGTTCATCACCGCGCTTCCCGGCGCCACCGCCGTCACCGGTCCTGGCAGCCCGCTCAAGGCGCTGCTCGAAAATGAAGGTTTCAATGTGGTCGAGTGCGAGCGCGCCGACGAAGGCATGGGCGCAAGCCTGGCGGCAGGTGTGGCCGCA
Source organism: Burkholderiales bacterium (assembly GCA_043786185.1). GTDB lineage: Bacteria > Pseudomonadota > Gammaproteobacteria > Burkholderiales > JAEUOS01 > JAEUOS01. Next base: position 1,124 of record JAYVWK010000088.1, on the reverse strand, counting down.
TCCATGGTGACCACGCGCGATGCGGCGGGCTGGGTGGTGGCGCTGGCCGACATGCCATTCATCAAGCCCGCCACCCACACGCGCATCGCCGATGCTCTCGCCGCCGGCGCCGAACTGGTCGCCGCCGGCTATCGCGGCGAACGCGGCCACCCGGTCGGCATCGGCGCGCGTTTTCTTGACCAGTTGTTGGCACTGCAAGGCGACGCGGGCGCGCGCAACATCGTGCGGACAAATCCCGATTTGTTGCAAGTTATCGAGTGCGACGATTCCGGCGTGTTGCGCGATATCGATACCCGCGACGACCTCGGTCCATGACCGTTTGGTCCATCACCGCCTCCCGATTCTAAGGCGCGACGCCGAAGACACCGGCACTTCAATTTGGCAGACGCATCAACAGTTCATCTCGGACCAGCTTTCCCGCCAGCTGCGGGTCATAGTTCAAGTCCGTGCGGAGCAATGCCTTCATGTCGGAACAGAAACCCCGGTCCGCCAATCGAATGTCCATTTGCGCAAGAAACTCGCCCCTGGGAACGACCGTTCCTTCCATCCCCATGTAATGTTGGAAGGCATGGACGACCCGTTCCGGGACAACCGATACGATGTTTGTCGCGGACAAGGCCCAATACAAGTCAAACAAGTCGCGCCCTTGCTTGCGCTGGAACAGCGCGCGCAACTTGGTCCCGAGCATTTCGTGGATATCGTAGGAATTGACACGCGCAACCAAGGCCTGCCCCCGGAACGGCACCGAGAACGGAAGTTCAACGACCGGCATAAATGGCTGCCGCTCGGTCACGTTGGCTTCCACCACCACCTTCAACAACAGGCGCGGTTCGGCAACCGACGGCACCTCGTAGACGACCCGCAGTATGCGAGACGGCTTGGCGGCGTTGCGGACCGCCAGCTTCAAGTCCTCCCAGCCCCAGGTCTTGTGTCTGCCAAGCACTGGCTGCAACACGCGCTTGATGGCCGCGCGAACATGCTCTTCGGACCGATCCCCCACCACGACGAGATCAATGTCTTCCGAGTATCGGCTGGCCGGTTTCAGATGGACTTTGTGCAACACGGTGCCGCCCCGCATGGCGATTTGCCCTTTGAGAAAAGGGTCGTTGAACAGCGCGATCACC
>JAYVWK010000087.1:0-3180 GCA_043786185.1 Burkholderiales bacterium | reverse complement strand
GCCGGCTTCCGACGAACCGCTGGAGGCGACGTTGAGGATCTCGTGCAGGGCGACCACCGAGCCCAGGGCCGTGCCCTTGGTGATCGAGATCACGCGGTTTGTCAGCGGTGGCACAGTGAGGCGGAGTGCTTGCGGCAGAATCACATCGCGCAGGGTCTTCCAGTGCGACAAGCCGAGCGACAAGGCCGCGTCCCATTGGCCCTTGTGCACCGAGAGAATGCCGGCCCAGAACACCTCTTCAGCGAAGGCGGCCAGCACCATCGAGAGCGACAGCCAGGTCGCGGTAAACGCATTCATCGACAGGCCGATGTAGGGGAACGCGAAGTACAGAACGATGATGATCACCAGCGGCGGCAGGGCGCGAAAAATATCGGCGAACCCGACGATCATCCAGTTGGTGAACGGGATGCGCAAGGCGCGCAGGATCGCCAAGGCAAGGCCTGCGGCGACGCCTGCGACAATCACCGCCAGGCCCAGGCCAAGCGTGACCAGCATGCCTTCGGCGATGCGCGGCAGGTAGCGCCAAGCCACATCGGGGTTGAAGAAACTGGCGAGCAGCCGTTCGAGGTTGCTCATCGGGTGCGGGTTTCAAGCACAAACAAAAAGCGCCGGCTTGCGCCGGCGCCTTCGGTCCCGATTCGACCGATCAGGAGCACTTCAACGCAACCGGGGTCGCATCGTAGCCATCCATGTTCGGCACGCCGTGGCCTGCAGCGATCCTGACAGTGGTGGAGTCGGCCGGCGGCTTGGCGCCGAACCATTTTTCGTGCAACGCAGACAGACCGCCATCCTGCTTCATGCACTTGATCACCATCGAGATCTGGTCACGCCCGGCACGGTCGTCGGCGCGAAACGGCACTGCCCACACCAGCCCGGTCTTGATGGTAAAGCTGGTCTTGACCATCGGGTTCTGCTTGGCCGCCCAGGCCACAACGGTGTTGCCGGCCAGATTGGTGCTGGCACGACCTGAAAGAACGGCCTGCACCGCATCCGCGTTGGTGTCGTAGACGTCAAACTTGAAGCCGTATTTTTCCGCATTGGCCTTGGCCCAGGTGTCGTAGGCCGAGCCCTTGTTGACCGAAATGGTTTTGCCTTTCAGGTCGTCTAAGCCCTTGATGTCGGGGTCGGCTTTCTTGACCAGGAACTGGAAGTCGGTATCCAGGTAGCCCTCGGTGAACAGCAAGGCACGGGCGCGCTCGGGGGTTACCGTGGTGGGTGCGGCGATCCAGTCGTACTTCTTGGCGTTGAGGCCCGGAATCAGGCCGGAAAACTGGGTGGCTTCGATGTTGATCGGGCGTTTCAGGCGGCGCGCGATCTCATTGGCCAGATCGACGTTGAAGCCTTCGATGCCGCCGCCGAGCTTGGCCATGGCGTGCGGGGCGAAGGTGGCATCGACGCCGGTGGAGATGGGTTGCTGGGCGTGCACGGCGGTGGCCAGGCTGGCTGCCGCAATCGCTGCAGCAGCAAGAGTCGAAAAATGCATAGGAAGTGCTCCTTCAAAAGAGTTGTTGGGGTGGAAAATTTTCTGCAAACGTCATGCCATGCGAGTAAGGTCGGTGTGCTTTGCCGGCGCGTGCAGGCCCGGCCATCATCACTCTGTCACGGGGGCGCCGGCGCCGACGCGCTCGACGATCAACTTGTAATGCTCCGGCCGGCGATGCTTGGCGAAGTTGAACACGTGCTCGCGAAAGGTGTCGCCCAATGCCAGATCGCAATTGAAGAAAATCAGTTCGTCCTCTTCGGTACTCGACTGTGCCGCGATCTCGCCCGAGGGCGAGACGATGACTGAGCCTGCGATCATGTGGAAACCATCTTCACGGCCGCATTTGGCTGCCGCGCCGATCCACAGGGCATTCTCATGCGCATGTGCCTGTAGCAAAAGCAGGTGATGGAACATGCGCAAGTGCGAGGGTTCCGGCCAGTGAATGTTGTGGGAGGGCGTGTTGTAACCCAGCACCACGAGTTCAGCCGACTGCAGGCTCATCACGCGGAAGGTTTCGGGCCAGCGACGATCGTTGCAGATGCACATGCCGATCTTCGTACCCATGGTGTTCCACACCTTGAAGCCTTCATTGCCGACTTCGAAATAGCGCTTTTCGAGGTGCTGGAATGGCGCTTGCGGCTTGTGATCGGCGTGCCCTGGCAGATGGACCTTGCGATAGCGCCCGACGATGTTGCCGGTGTGATCGACCATCACCGCGGTATTGAAGCGCTGCCCCTCCGGTGTGAGCTCGGCATAGCCCAGGTAGAAGCCGATGCCGTACTTGCGCGCCGCGTCGAACAAGGGTTGGGTCGCGGCATTCGGCATGGAGCGCTCGAAGAAGCGATCCACTTCTTCCTGATCGGCCATCCAGTAACGTGGAAAAAAGGTGGTCAACGCCAGTTCCGGAAAGACTACGAACTTGGCGCTTCTGGCGTGCGCTTCGTGCAGCAGATCGAGCAGTCGCTTGACCACCTCTTCACGACTGTCAGCCAAGTGGATCGGCCCCAGTTGGGCCACGGCGAGCGGGAATGGGCGTTTCATCGGGTGCCTTTCGCGACCAGGTTTTTGAAGAGCTGTTTTTGCGCAGTCGGTGTACGACTTTGAGCCAGCGGGCCGGGTGTGCGCCTGGACATGAACATGCCGCTGCCACGCTCGACCATCAGCTTGCGGTCGGCCACCACCACACGGCCACGATTGATCACGGTTTCGGGCCAGCCGCGGATCGTGCGACCTTCGTAAGGGGTATAGCCGACATTGTCATGCAGGTCGGCTGCTGTGATGGTTGTCTGCAGATCGGCATCCCAGATCGCGATATCGGCATCCTGGCCTACCGCGATCGTGCCTTTGCGATGTTCCAGGCCATACATGCGCGCATGGTTGGTGGCGGTCAGTGCCACGAACTGGTTGAGCGTCAGACGCCCCTTGCCAACGCCTTCGGAGAACAGCAGCGGCAGACGAAGCTCGATGCCGGGCACGCCGTTGGCCATGTCCTTGAAAACAGTCTTTTCGCCCTTGGGCAGCTTGCCGCTGGCATCATACCGATAGGGTGCATGGTCGGACGAAAAAACCTGGAAAGTGCCGTTGGCCAAGCCGGCCCTCACTGCTTCTTGCGAAGCTTCGTCGCGCGGTGGCGGGCTGCAGCAGAACATCGCGCCTTCAAGTCCCGGGCGGTCGATATCCTCTGCCTTGAGAAACAG
>JAYVWK010000086.1:0-5134 GCA_043786185.1 Burkholderiales bacterium | reverse complement strand
CGGTCCGGGCGCAGGATGGTGCATTGCACGCCGAGCGTGCCATGCTTGCGGTTGTACTTGATGGCGTTCGACAGCAGGTTGATCAACACCTGCTTGACGCGGGTGCGGTCGGCCTGCACGTATAGCGCCTGCTCGGGCTCGCCAAAGTGCAGGGCGATGTCGCGCGCCTGCGCCTGCGCATCGATCATCGCGCGGCATTCGCGCAATACCTCGGTTACCGACACCGCTTCATGCGACACGCTGGCCTTGCCCGATTCGATCAGGGTCAGGTCGAGGATTTCGTTGATCAGTTCGAGCAGGTACCAGCCGGCTTTGAGAATCTGTTCCAGGCTTTGTTTTTGCGCGTGGCTGGGCGCAGGCACCGCGCTTTCCAGCAATTGCGCGAAGCCCAGGATCGCATTCAACGGAGTGCGCAGTTCATGGCTCATGGCGGACAGGAAATCGGTTTTTGCGCGGCTCGCGGCAGAGGCGGTGTCGAGCGCCCGATTGCGCTCGGCTTCAACCTGCTCATGCCCGGTGTAATCGCGCAACACGCCGATGTAGTAGTGCTTGCCGGCTAAGTCCATTTCGCTGGCCGCGATCTTGAGCGTAAACAGGCTGCCATCCTTGCGGCGCCCATGGATTTCAGGCGCCAGGAGCAAATCGGGCGTCGGCGCGGCCTGCCGACAGTATTCGATGAATGCGTTGCGGTCGTCGCCGATGAACGCCGGAATCAGGAATTGCAGGCTGTTGCCGGTGATCTCGCCGGCCGCATAGCCGAACATGCGCTCGGCGGCCCGGTTGGTGTTCACGATGCTGCTGCTGGCGGCATCGATGGTGATGACGCCGTCGGCTACGGTGTTCAAGATTGCCGCGATCTGCGCGGCGCTGTCGTGCAGCGCAAGTTGTGTCGCATGCTCGCTGGTGACGTCACGAAACACCAGTACGGCGCCGATCACCGTGCCGGCGCGGTCGCGGATCGGTGCGCAACTGTCGGTGATCGCGCATTCACTGCCGTTCCTGGCGATCACGAGGGTATGGTTGGCCAGCCCCTGGATGATACCGTGCGCGAGGGTGGCCATCACGGGCACGGTGGATGGTTTACGGGTGTCCTGATTGACCACGTGGAACACCTCTTCGACCGGGCGGCCGCAGGCTTCCGCGAAGCTCCAGCCGGTGAGCCTTTCGCCTAAGGGATTCAAGCACGTCACGCGACCGCCAGCATCGGTGGCGATCACCGCGTCGCCGATCGAATTGAGCGTGACGGCCAGTCGTTCCTCGCTTTCCTGCAGGCGTTCGTTGGTCGATTGCAGTTGCCGATTGATGGTTTCCTCGGATTCGAGCAGTTGCCGGGTCTCGCTGTGCACGCTTTCCCGCAGGCGTTGTTGCATCTCGCGCCGGAAAAAATGGGTGAATGCGCCGGTCAGCAACAGGGCCAGCACGCCGGTCGCGATGTTCAAGGCGAACAGATTGTTCATGCGGGCTTGTAATTCGGCGTCGTGCCGGCCCAGCATGGCGCGCTCGGCCTCGATGAAGCTTTTGGTTTGACTGCGAATTGAATCCATCAACTGCTTGCCCTGGCCGGTGCCGACGGTCTCGAACACGGCTTTGGAGTCCATTCGCCCGCGCATCTCGATCACTTTGGCCATGTGAGCCAGTTTGGCCATGACAAGCGGTGCCAGCAGGTCGAGATGGCTGCTTGTCGGGTTGCCTTGCGCGCGCTGCCGCAATGCCTGCAATTGGCCGGGAATGACGTCACGCACCGCCAGATAGGGTTCAAGAAAGGCTGTGTCGCCGAGCAGCATGTAGCCGCGCTGGCCGGTCTCGGCATCCGTCAATGCCGACAGCAGCGCGCCGGCGTGCTCGATCAGGCCGCCGGCGCGGTCGCTCGCGGCGCCGCTGCGTTCAAGCCCGTGGAAGATGCGAAACGAGGCCGCTACCGAGAGCGCGACGGCCAGTCCGATGCCCAGCAGGGCGAAAATCAGCCAGCGGCTGGAGAAAGCTGTGGTGCCGGACGTGAGCGGCTGCGGTTGGTTGCGGTTCACTGATATCGCCGAATTCCATTAGGTAGTGCGCCCCGGCATTCGAGAATACCGCCGCCGCGTGAGCAGCCATTGGGATGCCAGCAGGCTACCAGCAGCATGCTCTGAACGGTTCTATTTTTCTATGCGGCACCGCACATAACGGGCAATCGCATCCGGCCGCGCTTCATCGCGCCCGATACCTTCACTTTGAAGAAGACCGAAAAAGTGGTCTGTGCGCTACCCAACATAAGGGCGCCAGGCAGCGCTGCGGTGCAGCGCGGCGTCGACCGCGAACGGCGTGATGCCGGGGCAATGCGCCGAATCGTGTGCTCGCCCGCATGGTGCTGGCAATCGGTGTGCTGGCAATCGGTGTGCTGGCAATCGGTGCGCTGGCAATCGGTGCGCGAACGCACAGAACCGGCGCGTTCGCACACGCAAACTATGCGCCATGTTCAATCTCTCGCAACCGCGAAATGCATTTTGGCCCATGGCGCCGATCGTCGGTGGCGGCGCGCTGCTGCTGGCGTGTGCCGTGCTTGCCTGGGTCGTTGGCGGTGAATCCGCTATAGGGCTGGCGGCGGGTGAGGGCGCAGCATCCGTGTCGGGCTTCACCGCAGCGGCGGACAAAGCATCGACCGCAGCGGCGGACAAAGCATCGACCGCAGCGGCGGGCGAGGCATTGGAAGCAGCATCGGGCGCCGCGGTCGGCGCTGCGCCGCGCGGCGCCCGATCGCCGGACCCGCCCGCGGCGGCGGCGGCCGAGGCGCCACCGATCAAGCGCCGCTGCGGCGGATGTGGCGTGGTCGTGTCGACGCGCGAGGCGGCGGATAGGGGGGTGGTCGATGGCAGCGTATCGACTGCCTTGCCGGCCGATTTCGGCAGCCAATGGCCGGTTGCCGCGCCGACGCGTTACACCTTTACCGTCCACCTCGAAGACGGCTCCAAACGGCTCATCAACGACACCAATCCGCTCGCCTGGCGTATCGGCGAACGGGTGATGATCATCGACGGCGGCCCGGTTGTCGGTCGCTGACCCTGATGATCACGCCGCGCCGGTGCTCCCCTGGCCACGGTCGCTAGTGGTCGACTGCGATGCCGCTTGCCGCCGGCAAGCTGCCGTCGATGGTCGCCAGCACAACCCCAAGCAAAACGAACGCCAGAATATTTTACGGGATCGAATCGCCGATTCCTTATGTGCGCAAGCATACAGACGCAGCGATGGCAGGCCTTTAAGGTGTGGTCGTGGCGGCGAGTGCGCTACCGGAGGCGCCAGAAAAGCGCCCTCCAATCCCGCGCTCAGCCTTTGCCACAGAGCCGCTTGACGAAAGCAGGAATTGCAAATGAAAACGCAACTGTTCCGGGCTGGCACCGCGCCGGTCGCGCTGATCTGGATCGTCGGCATCGCCATTACGCTATTTTGCGCGGCCGGCGTCGCCGCGCTGATGGGCTGGATACCGGCTTCCCTGGGCGGCGCCCCGGATGCCGCCCAGCGCGCCGCGACCGGCAAGCCGGTGGAAAAACTGCTGGACAAGCCGGCGTTGGCGCCTGCTGCCGGGGCGCGCAGCGCAACGCCGCAGCACAGTGCGGCGGCTTGGCCGCCAGCCAAGCCGGTCGCGGCGGCGCTGCCGGCGGTATGTGCGCAATGCGGCGTGATCGAGTCAAGCCGCGTCATCGAAGCGCGCCCCGAGGGCAGCGGAGTCGGGGCAGTCGGTGGCGCGGTCGTCGGCGGCATTCTCGGCAATCAGGTCGGCGGCGGACGCGGGCGCGAGCTGGCCACTGTGGCAGGTGCGGTCGGTGGCGTGGTCGCCGGCAACGAGATCGAGAAAAGAATGAAAACCACCAGCAGCTATGAAATCGCAGTGCGCATGAATGACGGCACGTTGCGGCTGGTGCATCAAGCCAACGCACCGACCTGGCGCACGGGCGACCATGTGAAAGTCGTCGACAGCGCGATTGTCGCGAATTCAAGTCGGCCACCGCCGCCGTAAGCAACACCCACCATCACCCTTAAGGATCATCATGCTCTACACTATCGCTGTCGTACTTGTCATCCTGTGGCTGCTTGGCTTAGTCACCTCCTACACCATGGGCGGTCTGATCCATATCCTGCTGGTGATCGCCATCGTAGTGGTGCTGCTCAACGTGATCGGCGGGCGCAAGTCGCTTTGAGAGTTGTGCGCGTCAAGCGTCGCGGCGTCGCGCCTGGAATAAGCGTGATCGGCGGGCTCAAGCGCCCTTGAGCGTTGTGCGGGATGCGCATGCCGTGGCTCGGGCGCGGCATGCCGGGGACACGCCGGCAGCCGTGCCCGCAACAAGAGGAAGTGGCGCAATTGAGCACGAGCATCGGCAACCTGCGGGACAAACTGGCGCGCCTGCGCCGGCGATCGCATAAAAACATCCGCATTCGCGAGGCGATCGATGAGGAACAACCGCTGCGCGCTGAGTTGTTCAGCAGCGAGCAGATGCGCAGCCACGGCAAGGCGCTCGCCGGGGTCCATGTGCTGGCCGGTGGGCGTGGCGCCGACCTGCTGCTGGCACGGCTCGCGGCCAACCAGCAGGTGCTGCAGGGCACCTTCGATCTGCTGGCCGCGGCGCTCAAGGCGGAGCGCCGCATCGCGCCGGCCGGCGAATGGCTGCTCGACAATTTCTACCTGATCGAGGAGCAGATCCGCACCGCGCGCCGACACCTGCCGCCGGGCTACAGCCGCGAGCTGCCGCGTCTTCTCGGCGGCCAGTCGGTCGGCTTGCCGCGCGTATACGACATCGCGCTGGAAACGGTGGCGCATGGCGACGGCCATGTCGATCCGGAAAGCCTGGCCAGTTTCGTCACCGCCTACCAAAGCGTGACCGCGCTGACCATGGGCGAATTGTGGGCGATTCCGATCATGCTGCGTTTGAGCCTGATCGAGAACCTGCGGCGCGTGGGCGCACGCATCGCCGCGGATCGTGTCGGCCGCAATCGTGCCGATTTTTGGGCCGACCAGATGGTTGCGGTATGCGACACCGATCCGAAGAGCTTAGTCCTGGTGATGGCCGACATGGCGCGCTCCGGCACCCCGCTTTCCAGTTCATTCGTCGCCGAGTTCGCGCGCCGCCTGCAGGGCCAGAGCCCGGCGCTGGCGATGCCCCTG
>JAYVWK010000085.1:0-7962 GCA_043786185.1 Burkholderiales bacterium | reverse complement strand
GGCTGTTCTATCTGCAAAGCGATGAGCAGATTGAGCGATACCTTGAGGGACTTCGGCGCGCCGGATTGGAAGACTGATCTACACCCTCGGCTTCGCGCTTACAGCCATGCTAACCAGCTTTTTTCGTCGCCAACCTTTGTCGGTTTTGCGCCGCCGGTAACATCATGAAATGGGCAGACTCTACGAGCCGGGGTTGGTCTACATCGGTGGTATCGCGGTGTATCTGCACGCCGTGAATGCCGAAGGCGTGCGCGAGCTATCGGAAGCTACGCAAGTTGCGGGCTTCTATATTTCGGTCGCCGGTTTTTCCGATCTGCGCGACATCGAAGAGTTGAGCGCCAATGCGCGCCTGAGCAAACATGAATTCCGCAAGGGTGGCTTCTCGTTTGACGTATACACCGAACGTCATTCGAAATTGCCGGTTCCTTATGCCAACGTTGCGGCGTAGGCGCAGAGCTACGATGGGGTGTTGGTGGCGGCGCCCGAGCACCTGATCGTGCTCAAACTTGAGGCAGCGATCAATCGCCGCGGCAGCGAACACGGGCGCAAAGATGTGAAGGACATCATTCGCTTGCTGCTGGTGGCCGCGCAAGCGGAAAAGTCCGGCTGGCCGTTCGCTACGAACGAGGCTTGCGCTTTCATGCGGCAAGCCCATTTCGAGATGCTGGTCGAGGTGATGAAGAGTCCGGAATTCGCCGGGCTCGCCCTGGGCAATGCGCAGTTGGCGAAGAAGTTGCGAACCACTTGCGCCGGCGTGATGAGCAAGATCGAAGCGGTGTTCGCGGCACCATGACCGGTTTTGGATCGCCGCGCGGCGCCGTTCTGGGTTTCATGTTGAGGATGCGTCAGGTGGGCTTGATCGGCATATCCGTACCGAAAGCGATGTGCGGATGCCGTATTGATCGGCGCGTACCTCGCGAATTTGCTTGAACGTAGGCAGGTCCTTTCGAACGATCGTCGCGACGCCGCCTTCGGCGGTCAGCAATTGCCGCAGATTTCGGTAGCTGGGCAAATCCGAGACGAGCCGGCTTTCGGCATTTGACGCAAATCCCGCACTCAGGGCGATGCCCGAGGTAATGAATATGTATATACTTTGACATCTCGTTTGTTAAGGATAGTGCTATGTCAAAAGAAGCTGTGTTCACGATGAAACTGGAGCCCGAATTACGCGCCGAGTTCATGGCTGAAGCCCAGGCGGCTCACCGGCCGGCGTCGCAGGTCCTGCGTGAGTTGATGCGCGATTTCGTGCAGCGTCAGCGCGAGGCGCGAGAATATGAGGAGTTCCTGGGCCGCAAGGTCGAAGCCGGCCGCGTCTCGATGGGCGCTGGCGTCGGCCGCTCCAATGATGAGGTTGAAGCCGCATTCGCCGCGCGGCGTGCGGCCGTGACGAACCAGGCATGAGGGTCATTTGGACGCCCGAAGCACTGCAGGACCGCACTGATGTTTGGGATTACATTGCGGCCGATAACCCGCAAGCGGCCGCCCGTATGGATGCGCTTTTCAGCGATGCGGCGGGCAGGCTGGCCGACCATCCGAAACTCGGGCAACCGGGAACGATTCCCCGAACCCGTGAGTTGGTTCCGCATGAAAGCTATCGCCTCGTGTACGAAATCAGTGGCGAAACGGTATGGCTACTGGCCTTAGTCCACACTGCGCGAAAGTGGCCATTGGTCCGCGATTGAGCGAGGGGCGCCCCTGCCTTGCTGGCGTCAAAGTGCGGAATATTTCTTGTGGCGGGCCAGTTGCAACATCGCTACGCCGAACGCAGTCCGGTTGACGCTTGAACGCAGGCCGGCCCTGCCGAAGGATCGTCGCGACGCCGCCTTCGGCGGTCAGCAATTGCCGCAAATTTCGGTAGCAGGGCAAATCGGAAACGAGAAAGTCAAGGTCGACCGACTCGCGATATTCGCCGTGTAACAACGCAATCGCCGTGCCCCCGCCAAACAGGCAACGGTTGTTGGTCAGCAGCGCCCCGTCCAAGCCGTTCAACACCTCCGCAGCGCCGATGATGGGCTCGCTTAAACATGGCTGGCATGCCTGCCAAGTCCTTGCCGCAGGGCGTCGATCAGTTGGCGTTCATGGGTTTGCAAGGCGATTTCATCCACATGCCGCCAGTTCCGCTCGTAAATGTCGAAGGCCTCGGTCGGTGTCAAGGTCTCGGCGCCATGTAGCTGCCAGGCGAGTGCCTTGAGTTGCGGATAGTCCGCCAGCCGAACCTGTGCCGGAATCCAGCCGGCGCGGTCGGGGTGCATGTCTCCGCCTGCGGCAGCCTGCCGGGCCGGGTCGTCAAGACCCAAATCCAGATTCAATACGGACAAGACATTCATGTAAGCGCCGATGGTGACCGCTGGCTCGCCTTTTTCGATCCGATGCAGAGTCACGCGCGACATGCCGGCAGCCTCCGCAACCGTGGCAGCGTTGATCCCAAGCGTTTTGCGGTGCTCGCGAAACCGTCTTCGGCTACCCCAATGACGAGATTGAAGTCACGTTCGCCGCGCGGCCGCGACAAACCGCGCATGAAGGTCGTTCGGACCACCTGAATTGCTGCACGGCCTGTAGATGGTTGCCACTTTGCCGCCGGTCGGCGCAATACTGGTTGCGCGCCCGCTTTGACACTGTGTCTGCCGCGACGCTAAGGCGCAGAATTTTGATAGTTTAATTCAGTACGTAAGTATCATTATAATCCTATTTTGCTCAGTTGGCGTACTTGCGAAACAAGAAAACATCAACTGACACAACGGGTTGGCGCTGATTTTTGCAACTGCGCCACAGTTCCATTTTGGTGAGCTTCAAGCAGGGCAAAACTCGAACAATTTCAACTGGTTGGTGCGGTCGCGGTGCCGCAACAGAGGAAAATAGGATAATATTATTATCGTACTGAATACTTGGCGTATCGATTGAATGCCTCGCGACTTGTCGTTGACGCCTTTCCACGAAGTGTGCGGGAGAGCATTGACCAATCACGCTGGGACAGCATGCGCACCGACGTGGCCGCGCAGGTGGACAAGTGGCTGGAAGCGGCCATTGCCCGCACGCGCCACGCTGTTCAAATGGTTGCGCGCCCAGCGCAACAGTGGGGTGCTGCGGCCGGTGACGCGAGGGCTATACCTCAACGCGTTGGCGCTGCCGCGTCCACAGGCAGCCGAGGCCGCAGACTATGTGCGTAGCGGCGCTGTGGTCAGCTTGCAGACGGTGCTTGGTGATTGCGCGGTGACGAACAATTATTCGGACATCGTGACCTGTGTGGTGCCCATCCGCGACGGCGTGGCACCATCCAGCCGGCCGGTCAAGGCTCCGCGCATCGAGTTCCGCTTTCATGCCATGCCGATTCGGTTCCTTGATGAGCGCGCCGGCGCGCTTGCGGATCGGCTCGATCTCGATGTTGTCTACGCGCGCGCCACTGCGGAGAAGGCCTTGCTCGACTGCATCTACCTGGGCGCGTCGCCACGCACCAAGCTCTGCGGGCCGCCACTTGACATAGAGTTAGGCAAGCTGAACATGCCGCGGTTGCGACGACTGGCCAAGGCGATGGGCTTGGGCACCGCCTTGGCGGACTACCTGTCACGCAAGGCCATGCACGACAACAGCCCGGACGTGCAAGCCAACACGTCCACCAGCGAGTGAGCGTTGCGCTGGTTCGCCTGCGCAATGGGCGCCACCGAGCGGATGGCCTGGGGCTCAAAGACGCCAGCCACATGGCATGCCCGCGTCGATTCGCGCGAACCGTTGCCAACCAATTTATCGCGAAAGAAGAAAGCGCGCGATCCATCGTCAGCATGCGGTAGCCGTGATGCCTGGCCTGCATGGAGCCGGCGATCGAACGGGTCGCCGCGCTCCTGACGCAGTTCACAGGAGTCGAAACGCTGCCAGATGCGCGCTCTATCGGTGAAGCGCCGTATGGTGACCAAGCTCGGCAGCTTTTGGAAATACCGCGTTGGTGATTGGCGCATCGTGATATCGATCAGGGATGCCGTCCTGACAGTTGTGGTTATCGAGATCGATCACCGGTCGACGGTCTATCGCTAACGGCGATTGTTCTGCCGGCCGTTCCGCAGCCTGGCTGACTTTTGATTTCGGCTGTACGCCTACGCGCGCCGCTTCGCCTCGGTGGCGATCAGCTTGTCGAGCGCGCCGACCCGGTTGGCGCCCAGCATGGCGCGCGCGCGCTGGTAGTTCTCGGCCTGCGCCTGGCCCAGTTGTGCCAGGTGTTCCTGATACCGGGGCGAGGCGGAATGTGACACCAGTTTTTCAAGGATCCCGCCGGTCGGCGTGTAGGTCGGCACGGATTCGCGCTGGTACTGTTCCAGCAGCAGGTGCAGTGCGGTTTCGGCATTGACGCGACGGTCGCAGATATCGAACGCCATGTGCATCGAATAGTCATCGGCGGTCTGCACCTTGTGCGGGGTGTAGCTCTTGACGAACAGGGCGTCGCCGGGCGCCATCACGAACTCGGCCTGCAGCGGCCCCATGGCGACGGTGTCGAGCTCGTTCAGGTCGATCCAGCGCGGTGACTGGCGCTGGTGCACGAACCATTTTTTGTGACCGGCCAGTTGCACCACCAGAACGTCGGCCGTGTCCAGATGGCCGCGGTAGGCCTCGCCCCCGCTGGTTTGGGAAAAAAACACCACCGAATTCGACAGCACGCACTCGTTGGCCGCGTCGATGGCGCCGCACATGGCATTGATCTGTGGGTCGAGTATGTCGATACCTTCGAGCACCATTGATGCGCCGTTGGCCAGGTAGTCCTGCAGGATGCCCTTGTTGAGGAAGGGCGCCTCGGATGCCTGTATCACCTTGTGCCCGACCGCCGCGGCGCAGTCGACCTCCTTGCCTTGCCAGTACATCTTGAAATAGGTCGGCAGCAAGAGCGGGTTGTTGAGATGCGCCTGCAGCTGCTCGAGGGTGAAAAAGGCCGGCTTGTCGATCAAGCTTTTTGCGTGAACGAAATCCTGTTCCGCGGGCAGTTTGAGCGCGGTCTTATAATAGAAATCGCGCAGTTGGCGCAGTTGCGGTGAGAGTTCCATGGCGTGTGTGCGACCTCGGTCGGGAATTGCGCGACGCATGAAATAAACCCTCCTTACGCAGAGGCGTTCATGGGTTCGGCAACCAGGTTCAGGGGGCGGCAAATAGTGGTTACGCCGAACATGATAACAATCGCAGCCGTCGGCTGAAAACCTTTCGCTTCCGCCTTGCATTTCCTCTACACCTTTCCCGCGCAGAGCGCACCCGACCCGCAGGGCGCGATCACCCTCGACTGGGGCGGCCGCGATCCGTATCGCCAGTCACACCCGATCGCGGTCAACGGCGCCACCGCCTTCCCGCAATTGCTGCCGGGCGCGTTTTCGGCGACGGAGTGCGCACAAATGATCGCGCTGGGTGAGACGCGCCTGAAAACGGCGGCAACCGTGGATCAGCGCAGCGATCTGGCCTCGCGCGACTATCGCGTAAGCGACATCGCCTGGATCGCGCCGGACGCCGACGCCCAGTGGCTGTTTCACCGGCTGGCGCTGCTGTTCACGCAGGTCAACGCCTCCTACAAGTTCGAACTGCTGGGGTTTGTCGAAGCGCTGCAATTCACCTGCTACGGACCCGGCCAGTACTTCGGCTGGCATGTCGATTTAGGCGGCGACGATACCGCCTCGCGCAAGCTTTCGCTCACCGTGCAGTTGTCCGATGCGACCGATTACGTGGGCGGCGATCTCGCGTTTCACGGCGCCGCCGAGATGCCGATCGCGCGAGAACGTGGCTGCGCCACCTTTTTCCCCTCCTACCTGGCGCACCAGGTCACGCCGGTGACTCGCGGTCTGCGCCGTTCGCTGGTGGCCTGGGCCTACGGGCCGGCGTTTCGCTAAATCACTGACCAGGTGCACCGCTGCGTGCGGTGCGCCTCAGGCAAACAGGCCGCGCAGGGTGACGACCTCAATGGCCGCCTGCGAACGGAAGTCGCCGTCGTTGGTGATCAGATAGCGGCATTCGGCGTTGATTGCGGTGGCGACATGCAGGGCGTCGATGAACTTCATGCCATGCCTGGCGCGCAGTTGCGTGGCGACTTCGAAGGCGGCGGCGGCGTGCGGCCGAATCGACGCAAGTTCGTGCCAATTGCCGAACGGAAGTCACTCAGTCGCCGCAGTTTTTCGGTATCCTTGACACCTCGTTATTTGAAATCTAAAGTAATTTCGATGGAAGACCCATTGCTGCCATTGGCGGACAAGGCGGATGTGCTCCCGCTGGACCATGAAACGCGCGCGCATGGCGACGACCATGAGGCCTTGCGCCTGTGGCTGCGGCTTTTGACCTGCACCAACCTGATCGAAAGCGCGATTCGCGCCGATTTGCGGCGCGACTTCGACGTGACCCTGCCGCGCTTCGACCTGATGGCGCAGCTGTACCGTCATCCGGCCGGGCTGAAAATGGGCGAGCTGTCGCAGCGCCTGATGGTCACCGGCGGCAACGTGACCGGTATTGCCGACCAGCTGGCCAAGGAGGGTCTGGTGGCGCGTGACTCCGATCCGGGCGATCGACGTGCCTGGCGGTTGCGCCTGACCGCGGCCGGCCGCTTGGCGTTCGCGCAAATGGCGGCGCGGCACGAAGGCTGGGTGGTCGATCTGATGCGCGGTCTCGCCGACACCGAGCGCGCCCAGCTATATGCCTTGCTGGGGCGACTCAAGAGCACGCTCTGCGGCACCACTGAGGTCTGAAACCACCCTTCGCTACCCAAGCATTTGCCAAGCAGGCAAGCTATCCCAGCCCATCCCAAGGACCCGCCATGCGCATGAATCCCGCCCCCGAGCATTCGTTCACCCACCGCCGCAGCTTCGCGGACTATCGCGCGCGCCATTTCGGTTTCGCGGCGCGCGGCGCGGTGGCCACCATCACCTTGAACCGCCCGGAACGCAAGAACCCGCTGACGTTCGAATCGTATTCCGAACTGCGCGACCTGTTTCGCGCGCTGCAGTACGCCACCGACATCAAGGTGGTGATCGTTACCGGCGCCGGCGGCAATTTCTGCTCCGGCGGCGATGTGCACGAGATCATCGGGCCGCTCACCAAAATGAAAATGCCGGAGCTGATGGATTTCACCCACATGACAGGCGACCTTGTAAAAGCCATGCGCCATTGCCCGCAGCCGGTGATCGCCGCGGTAGACGGCATCTGCGCCGGCGCCGGCGCGATCATCGCGATGGCCGCCGACCTGCGCCTGGGCACGCCGGCGGCGCGCACCGCTTTCCTCTTCACCCGCGTGGGTCTGGCGGGCTGCGACATGGGCGCCTGCGCGATCCTGCCGCGCTTAATCGGCCAGGGGCGCGCCGCCGAGTTGCTTCTCACCGGGCGCGCGATGAGCGCCGACGAAGGCGAGCGCTGGGGCTTCTTCAATCGCGTAGTTGCCGCCGACACTCTTGCGGCCGAAGCACAGCAACTGGCCGACGGCCTGGCCGCCGGCCCGACCTTCGCGCACGGCGTGACCAAGGCGCAGTTGCACAAGGAATGGGACATGGGGGTGGACGAGGCGATCGAGTCGGAAGCGCAGGCCCAGGCGATCTGCATGCAGACCGAGGATTTTCAGCGCGCCTATCACGCCTTCGTGGCCAAGCAGAAGCCGGTGTTTGAAGGCAACTAAAAGGCGGCGGCCGCAGTCTCTTTCAACCCGACCGACACTCCCAAGCATGGACTCAAGCTATCTGGATTGGCCTTTTTTCGAACCGGCGCATCGCGCACTGGCCGAACGCATCGACGCCTGGGCCGGCGCCGGCCTGGCCGGCATCGTGCACGGTGAATCCGGCGCCGGCGGGCGCGCCGCCACCGACGCGGCCTGCCGCGAACTGGTGCGGCGCCTGGGCGCCTGCGGCCTGACCCGGTACGCTGTTCCGCAGGCGTATGGTGGAGAGTTACCCACGCTGGAATCGCGTTCGCTATGCGTGATTCGCGAGCACCTGGCGTATCACGACGGCCTGGCGGATTTCG
>JAYVWK010000084.1:0-5000 GCA_043786185.1 Burkholderiales bacterium | reverse complement strand
GCCACTGAAGCCACCCTCACCGGCGCGGTCACCAGCATCGGTGCCACCATCGGCAACGTGGTCGGTGGTGCATTTGGCGGGGGCGCCACGCCAACTGCCACCGCCGGTATCCAGCGTACCGCGCTTTCCGGTGCAACCGGCCAGGCAGCGGCCGCCGGTGGCAGTCGCTGGAACGCCTGGGCTGCACTGTCGCAGGTCAATGTGGGTTATTCGTTCCAGCCCCTGCAATCGGGCGGCAACGCCACCCTGGTGCTGGGCGGCATCGACTACACCATCGGCGACAGCGTGGTGTTGGGACTGGCACTGACCGACGAGCGCACCCGTATCAGCACTTCATTTAACGGCGGCAACATCAGCGGCAACGGCAATACGGTGGCTCCTTACCTGGGCTGGCGCATCAGCAATGCCTGGCTGTTCGATGCCTCGCTCGGATTCGGTGATACCAAGCTGACCTCCACCGACAACAGCGTCGCCGGTGGCATCACCGGGTCGAACAAGGCCACGCGCACCATGGCCACAATGGGCTTGTCCTACAACCACGTGATGGGGCGCTGGATTCTCACCGGCAAGGGCAGTCTGCTGAATGTGGAAAACAAGTTCAGTGCCTTCACCTTCTCCAACGGCACCCCTGTCAGCGGCTCGACCACCAACACCACCCAGGCACGGCTGGGCGGGCAGGCGGCGTACAACGCCGGCAACGTAGTGCCCTTTGTCGGGTTGGTTTATATCAACGACCTGCAGCGGCCGAACCAGGCTGCGGTGGCCGGGCAAACCGCGGCCAACGATCGCGATGCCTGGCAGGTGCGCGCGGGCCTTAACTTTCGCAGCAGTGGCGCGCTGTACGGCGGCATTGTGCTGAGCAGCGATGTGGGCCGCTCGCAGGTCAAGAATGACCAGATCATGGTCAATGTCGGAATGCGTTTTTAGTCTGGCCCAGTCGAATGGAAACGAAAAAGCGCCTCATGAGGCGCTTTTTCGTGCCCGCATTGCTTGTTTGTGGGGCTACCAGCCTGAGAATCGCGCCCACATTTCTTTCACCTCGGCTCCCGTACCGTACACCACGTGATAGCGGTCATGCTGAGCGCCGGTTGCGCAGGCATGATTGGGCAGGATGCGAAGCAGTGTGCCGACCGGCAGTAGCGGCGTTCTCGATGGCTCGCCGGAGCGATGCGAGACCACGCCGTGCTCCTGGCTGGCGCCGCTCATGATGAGCCCCTCCATCGGCTGCCCGGCCTCGTCGCACACCAGGCCATAGCCCTGATCAAGCGGCTGGGCGGCGGTGCCGCGGTCGCGCGACATCGCCATCCAGCCGGCGTCGGTCAGGAGCCAGCCCTTTTCGCGCTGGTGGCCGATCACGGTGGCCAGCACCGAAAGCGCGATGTCGTCGATGCGGCACACATCGATGCCGGCCATCACCAGATCGAAGAACACAAAAACGCCGGCGCGCACCTCGGTGACGCCGTCGAGACGCTCCGCGAAGGTGGCGGTGGGGCTCGATCCGATACTGACCATCGCACACGGCAGGCCGGCTTCCCTGAGACGGGTGGCGGCGCGCACGGTGCGCGCACGTTCCTGCTCCGCCATGGCGCGGATCGCCGCGATCGAACGGCAGTCGTAGGAGGCGCCGGCGTGGGTCATGAGCCCGGCCAGCGAGCCGGCATCGTGCAGCGTGCGGCCGATCGCAAGCAGTTCCGCGGCCTCCGGCTTCACCCCGGCGCGATGGTCGTCGCTGTCGATCTCGACTAAGGTTGGCAGCGCGGCACCGCTTCGCGCGACATGTGCCGCGACTGCGGCGGCGGCTTGCTGGTTGTCGAGAATGATCTTGAGGTCGGCGCCGCGCGCGCGCAGTTGCGCCACATGATCGAGCTTGGCCGGCGTGATGCCGACCGCGTACAGGATGTCGCTGAAGCCGCGGCCGAAAAAATACTCGGCTTCCTTCAGCGTCGATACGGTGATCGCGCCCGTGCCGCCATCGAACATGCGGTGCGCCACATCGATCGACTTGCAGGTTTTGAGGTGTGGACGAAATGCCACGCCAAGTGCCTGCATGCGGCAGCGCATGCGCGCGATGTTGGCGTCCATTTTCCGAACGTCGAGAATCAGGGCCGGGGTTTCGATGTCCGCGAGCAGCATGGATTAGGCGAGCCAGGTGGTTTGGGTTGCGCAGAACCGGCGCCGAAAATGGCGTGCCGGGCTGCTGCAAGCATATCGAAGTCTGGCCCGCTTGCAAGCGTCAGGCGGGTCATAATTCCGTATCCTGCAATTTTGCAGGCAAAAGGAGGCACGGACTTGAAGATCACCGGTATCAACATCCATGTGCTCAAGAGCCCGCTGACCGAGCCATTCGCATTTTCGCAAGGCTGGGTGCGCCAACGCAGCGCGACACTGGTCGAAGTGCAGACCGACGCCGGCCTGAGCGGCTGGGGCGAAGCCTTCGCGCAGGGCCTGGAACCGCCGCAGATCGCGGCGGCGGCGATCGAATACGCCCTGAAGCCGCTGCTCCTGGGCGCCGACCCGCTCGCCACCGAGGTGCTGTGGCATCGCATGTATCACGCCACCCGCGACTATGGCCGCAAGGGCTCGGTGGTGGCGGCGATCAGCGCGCTCGACATTGCGTTGTGGGACATCGCTGGCAAGGCTTACCAGGTGCCGATCTACAAGCTGCTGGGCGGCGCCTTTCGCACTCGTGTTGAACCCTACGCCACGGGCTTTTACCGCATCCATGGCCAGGGCGAAGCAGCCCGCCTGGCCGAAGAAGCGATCCGTCATCACGAGTCCGGCTTCCGCCTGATGAAGGTCAAGCTCGGTTACGGGCTGGATGACGACATCGCCTGCATGCAGGCGATCGGCCGCGCCATCGAAGGGCGCAACATCACGCTGATGGTCGATACCAACCATGCCTACGGTCGCGCCGAGGCCTTGCATCTTGGGCGCGCGTTGGCGGATTACAAGTTGCGCTGGTATGAAGAGCCGGTGGTGCCGGAGGACCTGCGTGGCTATGGCGAGATGCGCGAAAAGCTGACCATGCCGATCGCCGGCGGCGAGAATGAGCACACGCTTTACGGGTTTCGCGAACTGTTCGCCGCAGGCGCGGTCGATGTCGCGCAGCCGGACCTCGGTTCCTGTGGCGGCATCAGCGCGGCCCGCCACATCGTAGCCCTTGCGCAAGCGCACGGGGTGGCGGTCAATCCGCATGTCTGGGGCTCGGCTGTCGCCCAGGCCGCTTCGCTGCAACTGATCGCCGCGTTGCCGGTGCCCCATCATTCGCTGTTCGCACAGGAACCGGTGCTTGAATACGACCGCTCTTCACATCCGTTCCGCCAGCAACTGATCACCCGGCCGATCGAGCAGCAGGGTGGCTGGGTGACGATTCCCTCGGGTCACGGACTTGGGATTGAAGTCGATCGCGCGGTGCTGGAAAAGTACCGGGTCTGAACGCTTGGCGGTGGCGCCTGGACCGCTGTGGCTCGCGCACCCATGACGCGACAAATCCAGCCCGGCAGCGTCGATCTCCGGCGCGCGGGAAATCCTCCGCGCCAGTCGATGCCCCGCACCACGGCAGGGTCCGCGTATTTGGCTGACCCCAGCCGAGCCGGTCTAAGCCTTCTGTGCCCGCTTGAGCTCCGCGTCGGCGCGCGTCGCCGCCTTGGCCAGCGCATCCCTGGGCGCCTCGCCGCCCAGCACCACCTGTTGCACCATCTCAGAGACGATCTGGATCACCGCCGGAATGCCGATCACGCCGGGGAACGGGCGCGCGTAGGGAATGGTGTCGAGGAAGGCCTGGCCCAGCGGGTTCTTGGCCAAGAACTGCTTGAAGAGCGGATGGTCGATCGCTGCCTGGGAATTCGGAATCGCCCCGGTTTCGCCCGCCCAGCGACCGCTGATCGACGGCTGCACCCACCACTGGCAGAACTGTCCGGCAGCCTCTTTGTTCTTGCTCTGGCTGGAGATGGTCCAGTAGTTGCCGGCGAAATGCGCGCCGCGCTGCTTGCGCCGTGGCGGCGGCGCCGTCACGCTCCGGATCTTGGTGTTGAGGATTTGCGCCGTCCACACCGGGTAGAGCAGCACCGAGCCTACCTTGCGGGTGGCCCATTCACCCCAGGCCTGCACATCGGTGTACATTTTCTTGGGCGAAATGCGCGTCTTGTTGACCGCATCCGACAGGAAGTTGAGGGTATCCACCCCGGCCTCGGAGTTGAAGGCGCTGGCCTTGCCGTCAGGTGTGACCAAGTCGCCGCCGGCAGCCACCATGAAGGCCCAGAAATTCTGCGCGGTGGCGAAACCGGCCTGGTTGCCCACCATCAAGCCCCACTGGTTGTCGGCCGCGTTGGTCATCTTGCCGGCCACGTTGATCAGGTCGTCCCAGGTCTCGGGCAACTTCTTCGAATCGAGCCCGGCCTTTTCCATCAGCTCGGCGTTGTAGCACATGCAGCCCAGGCCGGCGTTGACCGGCACGCCGTAGCGCCGCCCGCCATACATGGTGATCGCGTCGAAGTTCTTGAGGCTGGTGGGGTCGAGCTTGACCATGTCGTCAACCGGCACGATCACCTTGTTCGACGCCAGGTCGGGCGGCACGTAGCCGGGCGCGTGAAAGATGTCCGGGGCGGCGCCGGCCGCGACTGCCGCCAGGTACTTGGGAAGAATTTCGGACGGGCCGTAGGCCGTGAGCTTGATCTCGATATCCGGTTGCGCCTGCTGGAACTCGGTGACGTAACGGTTCAGGATGTCCAGGTTGGCGCCGCCGAAATGGACCCATATGCTGACGGTGCGCTTGCGCGCCTGCGCGAAGCCGCGGGTGGACAGTGTGGATCCGGCGGCGAGTGAGGCGGCGGCGGCCGCGCTCTTGAGCAATTGGCGGCGATCGATGCTGCGCAGTGCGTTTCTGCTGGTCATGACGGCTATCTCCTTTGGTGGTTTGCTGCTCTCACTTCAACCCTTGAGCCCGCTGATCGCGATGCCCTTTACAAAATAGCGTTGCAACATCACATAAATCAATACCG